>CAZPEJ010000012.1:0-22610 GCA_964585465.1 uncultured Ardenticatenaceae bacterium | reverse complement strand
CTAAAATCGGAGCCGCCCCGCCCCAGAGTGGTCAAAATGCCTTCTTGGGTAGCCCCAATAAACCCTGTGACGATGGGAATGATGTTTTGTTGCAATAACGGCCGTATCCGGGCCTCCGTTTTATCACTGGTTAAGCGGAAAATGGGGGAGGCATTTTGGAAATTGTCATCTGTCACCACCAGTTCGGTGGCATCTATCGCCTCGGCCGGGTGGCCGATTTGCCGCAGATAAGCCGCTAGAATGCGGATGCTCATCTGTTCCCCCATGCCACTCACCGCATCCAACGCACGCGGCGTTAACTCGCCCAACACCCAAACAGCCTGACACAACGCCACATATCGGTCAATAAATCGTTGTATTTCGGTGGCCGTTTTTTGCCGTTCTCCCTCCGCTACCAGCAACCCTTCAATGGCTTCGCCATGTACCTGGCGCAAGGTTTCTGCCACTTCCAAGTAGGTTTGCCCATCACCACGCACGGCCGAATATGCCCCGTTGAGCAACAAATCTGTTACCTTAACCGGTTTAGACCCCATAGCCGAGGCAATTACCACCACCTGTCCCCACCCTTTTTTGGCCTGCAAAATCAAATCGGCCGTTTCGCGCATTGCCGCCGCGCTGCCCACCGACGTTCCACCAAATTTCATTACCAGTGTCATAACGCCTTGTACTCTCCTCTTTTATTAGACCCTTGCCAATGCCTGTTCCAAATCTGCCAGTATATCGGCCGTATCTTCAACGCCAATAGCAAATCTGACCAAATTATCCTGAATGCCAATGGTTAATCTTTCCTCTGTCGAAAGCTCGTAATAAGACATCAGCGCAGGCTGCTCAATCAAACTTTCCACCCCGCCCAGGCTGGGAGCAATGTAGGGGATTTGTACCGCATCAATCAGGCGGGAAGTGGTGTCAAGCAGGCTCTCGTCCGCCATCGCCGCCATTTCAAAACTGACGACCCCGCCAAAACCACGCATTTGCTGCCGGGCTATCGGGTGGTCGGGGTGCGAAGGCAGTCCTGGGTACCAGACACGGGCCACTTTGGGGTGAGTTTCCAGGTACTCCGCCACTGCCTGGGCTGTCTTGTTTTGCTGCTGCACCCGCAACTGCAAGGTTTTTAGCCCCCTTTCTAATAGGAAGGCGGCGTGTGGATCGAGGATGCCACCCAACACACCCTGGCTCTGCCGCAGGGCGTGGAGCAACCCTGCCTCCCCCACTACCACCCCGGCCATGACATCATTGTGCCCACTCAGATATTTTGTGCCGCTGTGAATGACCAGGTCAATGCCGTAATCGAGGGGGTTGAGGTTGATGGGTGTGGCAAAGGTGGCATCTATTAAGGTTTTGACACGACGGTGGCGGCGGGCAATGGCGACTAACCGTTCCAGGTCAAGAATCCGCAAGTATGGGTTGGTGGGGCTTTCGCTGACGATGAGCCGGGTTTCGGGGCGAATAGCAGCCTCCAGGGTTTCGTAATTTCCCATAGGCACGGGGGTACATTCGATGCCTAGCCGTTTGAGGAAGGTGTTGCAGAAGTGGCGGGTCTTGCGGTAACAGTCGTCGGTAAAGAGGACGTGGCTGCCGGTGGGCAAAATGGAGAGCAGGGTGTGGGTAACGGCCGTCATGCCCGTTGGAAATAACAGGGCATCTTCCCCGTTTTCCAGAGCCGCCAGCCTTTTTTCTACCATTTGTACGGTCGGGTTGCCATAACGGCCGTACTCTCCCCGGTTTTCTACCCCTTGCCACATCTTGGCTTCCATAAATTGACACAAATCGGCCGTATTTTCAAAGGTGTAAGTGGCTGTTTGTACAATTGGGGTGATCAGGGCGTGATGGGAATGGGTTTGGCGTTGGGATAGTTTGCCGTGTACCGCACGCGTTGAAGGGCCAAACGGCCGTTGTTGCAAATTGTCTGTTGCCAACTGTGTCACTCTGTCAATCATGATTTCTCCTCAAACGAATAACAAAACCCCTTCCAGGGGATAGAAGGGGCTTACAGAGTACCAGTATAGCCACTGTCTCATCTCCCAGAAGATTGTTTACTTCTGTCGGAATTAGCACCATTTCCCCGGGAAAACCTGGGCGGTTGCTGAGGTGTCATCGGGCCGTTCCCTCGACCTCTCTGGATAAGAAGTGCTTAAAAGCAGTATTAAATGATTGAGGCGGAATAGTAACAAAAGGGAAAAAAGTTGGCAAGAGACATTTTACGGCGGTTTGTGGCAGGTTTGCCAATAGTACCGCTTTCATGATATACTGCGCTCACTCCACTGGAATGAAGGTGTTCAGGGTGAACACATCTATCTATCACAATTTCCACCACAGAAGTTGCCATTATTGCAGCTTCCCAGTCAAAAGAGCGAGGGTAAAAGCCGTGTCCCAACAAATCAAAGTCTTAATAGTTGATGATCATCCAGTATTTCGGCAAGGATTGTGCGATGTATTAGAGACAGATCCCCATATCAAAGTGGTTGGTGAGGCTGCCGACGGGGAAGTGGCTATCGAAATGATTTACGAGGTTAATCCCGATGTTATTTTGATGGACATCAACCTGCCCACCATCAACGGGCTGCAAGTGACCCGCAAAGTGAAAGCCCAACTGCCCGATATGAAGATCATCATGATTACTGGTTACGACGATGCAGAGCAGGTTTTCCATGCTTTGCGTTCTGGGGCGGCTGCTTATTGTCCCAAAGACATTACCCCCGAAGCCTTAATCGGTATTATCCACTCGGTTAATGATGGGAACTATGTGGTGGGTGAGAAAACGATGAGTTATGATGAACTGATGAGCTGGGTGGAACAAAAGATCGGCCGTTTTGGTGGCCCCTTAATCACCGACAACGAAGACATCTTTGTCCCTCTGTCACCACGCGAAATGGAAATTTTGGAACACGTTACCAAAGGGTTGAGCAACAAAGAAATTGCATACAAACTGGGCATCAGCCACCAGACGGTTAAAAATCACATGACAGCGATTCTGCGAAAATTACGGGTAGACGATAGAACACAAGCGGCCGTTTATGCCCTGCGTCATGGCTGGGTACGGTTGGAAGGTAGCCGCAGCTAGAGGAGTTTGTTCCTAATGGCCCAACAAGCATCTGCCACCGCATTTCAAACCTTTCTGGACGAAGTTTATAAAGATTACGAACAATCCCAGGAAAACCTGCGTCAAATTGACATCCTGATCAAACAGAACGACGTAGAAGTCCGCCGCCTGGTACAACGGGAACTACAAGTCAAAAACCAGGTTCGCCAGATGCAAACCAACATAGATACCCAACCACGCGACTATATCCAGGAAGTGTATGAAGGCCAGTTGGATGTTGCACAACGTCTTTACACCATGCGTGGGCAACTGGAAAAACTACAAAGCGACCAACGCAACTTAGAGCGATTAGTCGGTTTGCAGCGCAAGTTGTTGGATGTTACCGAAGGTATGGGGTCTTTACCCACTACCAAAAACACCTCTCGCCGCCACGAAAGCAACGATCAAGGTTCAAATGTCATCCGTGTCATTCAAACCGAGGAAACAGGCAAACAAAGTCTGGTGCGCCGGATGCACGATGGCCCCGCCTCGGCCCTGAGCAACTTCATCCTACAAGCCGAAATTTGCCAACGTTTTTTTGATGTCAACCCAGACCGGGCCAGAGCAGAGTTAAATGCCCTGAAAACGGCCGCTGCAGCTACCTTCAGCGACGTAAAAGATTTTATTTTCGATTTACGGCCGATGATGTTAGACGACCTGGGTGTTGTTCCCACCCTGCGCCGTTATGGCGAATCATTCCAGGAGAAAAATGGCATCCCCGTCTCCATCACCATTACTGGAGTAGAAAGAAGGCTGGAAAGCCACATCGAAGTCACCATCTTTCGTGGCGTGCAGGAACTTCTCAGCAATACCCTGGCCCATGCTCGTGCCACCCAAATCCAGGTCTCGTTAGACCTGGCCCAAGACCATGTGCAAGCCATTGTAGAGGATAACGGTAGCGGCTTTAATGTAGATGAAGTGATGGGAGCCGACAGCCGTACCATTGGCCTGGTAGCCCTGCGCGAACGGATTGAAATGTTGGGAGGGGAGCTAAACATTCAAAGCAGTTTGGGACAGGGGAGCCGAATTGAGTTTATCATACCTGTTGAGCCAGATTTTGCTGGAGGTTATTAGGAATCAAGGTTCAGTACCCCAATCCTATTGTGCTTTTTCATAAAAAGCGTTAATCTATGCACTATTGGTTCAAAAATCTTTTATTCATTTTATGGAGGTATAAACAATGTTGTTCTTAAATCGTGAAAGTGGTCAAGGTTTGGTGGAGTATGCTCTGGTACTGGTTTTGGTCGCTGTTGTCGTTATCGCTATTTTGACCTTGCTTGGCCCGCAAATTGGTAACGTATTCAGCCGCATCACCTACGGTTTGAGCTAATTTTCAAACAATAACCACTGGTTAGTTTTGTAGGCGAAAGTCCGACCCTAAAAGTCGGACTTTTGTTGTTTCTGGGCAATGGCTCACGAGACATGTTCTGTTTTGGATACAAATTGGCACAGTCCACGAGAAGCTAAAACATCGTATGTCTGAATAATTACCCCCCAATTTTGCTCTCCACTTTCCCCTATTGACATTGTTATGTATCATAGTATGATGAACCCTGGACTGATTGATGAAAATCAGTTCCTTTCCTGAAACAATTAAATCATACAATAGAGGTTCTTTGGGAACTCAGGGGATTGACAACCAATGAAACGTGAAACATAAAACGTGACCAGAGAAGTTTCACGTTTTACGTTTCACGGCAAACCCACAAAATCCGAAAGACCCACAATAAATTTATACTTTCTGGGTGAACGATGTCAGAAACCATTCGTGTCTTAATAGTAGATGACCTTGCAGAAACGCGAGAAAATGTCCGTAAGTTATTACAATTTGAATCAGATATAGAAGTCATCGGGCAGGCCGCCACCGGCGAGCAAGCTATCCAGATGGCAAAAGAACATCATCCAGACATTATTTTGATGGACATCAATATGCCTGGGGTAGATGGTATTGGTGCCAGTCAAAAAATTACCGAGATGTTACCCGCTGTACAGATTATTATCATGTCTGTACAGAGTGATTCTAACTATTTGCGCCGGGCGATGTTGGCCGGGGCGCGGGATTTCCTGACTAAACCGTTTGGTGGCGATGAGTTGATAACCACGGTGCGGCGTGTTTATAGCAAACGCCCGGCCGTTGTGGTGGCTCCAGCTAAAACACAGCGTGGGTCGGCAGAGGCAACTGGCCCGGCCGCTACGGAAGAACCAGAAGGGCATATTTTGGCCGTTTTTAGCCCGAAGGGTGGTAGTGGTTGTACAACCATTGCAGTGAATATGGCGATTTCTCTGGCAAAGAAGGGGCGTAAGACTGTCTTGTTGGATGGCAGTTTTCAATTTGGTGGTGTGGATGTGATGTTGAATATGAAACCTGTCACCAGTGTGGTGGATGCTACCGGCCGGGAAGGGGAAATTGACACGGAGTTAATCAATAGCATTGTCCAGGTGCATCGCAGTGGGTTAAGTGTTTTGTTGGCACCACCTAAACCGGAGATGGCGGATCACATTACGGATGAGGCGCTGAGAAAATTATTAGCTACCTTGCGCCAAATGTATGATTTTATTATTTTAGATACCACATCTACCCTCAATGATGTGGCTTTGGCGTTGTTGGATGAAGCGGACAAAATTATTTTGGTGACGCAACAGAATTTGCCCACGTTGAAAAATGTTAGTCGCTTTTTCGATTTGACACAAAGTTTAGAGTATGGGCCGCAAAAGGTTTGGATGATTGTCAACCGCAAGATGGATAAACAAAGTATCTCGGTGAAGGATATTAGTGATACCCTGAAACGGCCGGTTTTTATGACGATTCCAACAGATGATTTGGTGATGGCAGGCTCTATTGACAAAGGGGTGCCGTTGGTTGTGGGGCCAAACCAGAAACATGAGATTAGTGTGGCTTTTGCCAAACTGGCCGATAAGATCATACAAGAGTTGGGTGGAAAAGCGATGGCAGGTAAATCGGCCGTTGAAGCAGATAAACCCGTCGGTTTCCTGAGTAGATTATTTGGCAGACGCGCAAGTGCTGGAGGATAAATTGTGTCTCTCTTAAAACGAATTGAAAGAAGTCAACAACAAGAAGATGTTAGCCGTTCGGAACCTTCCAAGTTGCAGGAGTTACGGGTTAAACGGGCCTCCCCGACGGTTGGGTCACGCGATGCTTATGTGGAGTTGAAAAACCGCATTCAACAAAAGCTGATAGCGGAATTAGACCCCAGCATGGATATTACCCAAACCAATGAAGTGCGTGACACCATTCAAGAAATGTTTGAGGCCATGTTGGCAGAAGAGAGCATTGTTTTAACACGAAACGAAAAACGGCGGCTTTTTGAATCTATTGTGGCTGAAATTTTGGGTTATGGGCCATTGGAACAGTTTTTGAATATGGAAGGTGTGACCGAAATTATGGTCAATGGCCCCAAAAACGTTTTTATTGAGCAAAAAGGTAAAATTACCCGCGTTAATATCACCTTTGAAGACAATGACCACCTGTTAAGAATTATAGACCGGATTGTGGCTCCGCTGGGGCGGCGTATTGACGAAGGATCGCCGATGGTGGATGCTCGTCTGCCCGATGGTTCGCGCGTGAACGCCGTTATTCCACCAATTGCTATTCATGGGGCGGCTCTGACCATTCGTATCTTTTCTAAAATCCCCTTAACCGTAGAAAATTTAATAGAGTTTGGGAGCGTAACGGCCGAAGCGGTGGAGTTTTTGAAGGCTTGTGTCATTGCTAAACTGAATGCAGTCGTTTCCGGCGGTACCGGCTCTGGAAAAACAACCCTTTTAAACATCTTGTCTGGTTTTATTCCCGACGATGAACGTATTGTCACCATTGAAAATGCGGCCGAATTGCAACTGCGCCAGGATCATGTGGTTACGCTGGAATCTCGTAACGCCAATGTTGAAGGGCGTGGGGCGGTGACAATCCAAGATTTGGTGATTAACTCGCTGCGTATGCGCCCCGACCGGATTGTGGTTGGAGAGGTGCGTGGTGGGGAGGCGTTGGACATGTTGCAGGCGATGAATACGGGCCATGATGGCAGTATGACCACAGGCCACGCAAATAGCACCCGTGATATGTTGTCCCGCCTGGAAACAATGGTGTTGATGGCTGGGATGGATTTGCCCCACCGGGCTATTCGGGAGCAAATTGCCGCCGCGATTCATCTGGTGGTACATCAAGACCGGATGCGGGATGGGACACGAAAGGTGATGTCCGTAAGCGAAATCCAGGGGATGGAAGGGGATGTGATTACCACGTCTGAGATTTTCCGTTTTGAGCAAACAGGAATTGAGAATGGGAAGGTTATCGGCCGTTTACGCCCCACCGGGTTACGGCCGAAATTTATGTGGAAGATTCAGGAAGCAGGCATCAATCTTCCGCCTCAAGTTTTTGGCATCGGTTCTCGTACAACGACCAGTGTGCGTCGTTAAACGGCCGTAAGGAGCTAAATTATGCCTTGGGTTTTATTTCTTGGTTTAGCTGCTGTTTTGATTATCATTGGGGCTGGAATTGCGTTGGTTGGTGGTGGCGGTCAAACAGTAGATTCCCGTCTGCAAGATTTTGTTGGCACTACCCCATTGGAAGTTCCAGAAGAAAAAGAAGAAGCCCAGAGAACAGATGTGGCAGACCGGGTAGATAGGCTTCTATCTGGGCAAAACTTTTTTGATCCCATCAAGGGGCGAATTGCCAAAGCCGATGTCAAACTGAGGGTGAGTGAATATATTATTTTGGTCTTTTTGAGCGCAATAGGTGTGTCAGCGGTCGCTTACTGGTTTTTTAATGGCAATATCATTATGGCGATCATTGGTTTTATTTTTGGCCTGCGTTTGCCCGGAATTTATGTCAATACGGCGGCTTCGCGCCGAATGCAGGCGTTTGATTCCCAGTTGGGAGATACGCTAAACATGTGGGTCAATGCGCTTCGTTCAGGGTATAGTGTTTTGCAATCTATGGAAGCGATTGCTACGGAGATGCCAGCCCCTATTTCTAAAGAGTTTGAGCGGGTAGTACAGGAAGTGCGGTTAGGGTTAAATATGAATCAGGCCCTGTCCAATATGTATCGCCGGGTGCCCAGTGAAGACCTGGACTTGGTGATAACGGCCGTTAACATCCAGCGCGAAGTTGGTGGTAATCTGGCCGAAATTCTGGATATTATCAGCTTTACCATTCGGGAACGGGTTCGTATCAAAGGCGAGATCCGCACCCTGACGGCACAAGGGCGTATTTCGGGCACTGTTATTAGTTTATTGCCAATTGGGTTGGGTTTAATCCTTTACGCCATTAACCCAGAATACATGCAGCAGTTATGGATCAATGAAGCCCCCTACATCCTTCCCAATATATTCCCTTGTGGGTGGCTCGTTTTGGGGATTGGTGGTTTTATGATTGCAATGGGTGTGGTAGCCATTCGCAAAATTGTGGACGTTCAGGTGTAAAGCTGTTTGTAACTATATAGACCTCTGGAGACATGCGAAGTTCTTAACGTAAACCAGCATGGACGAAAGGAAAATATCATGACACTACCTGTTTTGCTTTTATTAGTTGTCGCCCTGGGCATTATTGGGTTCAGTATTGTGCTGCTGCGCCGTTCAGAAGAAGACCCATTAAGTACCCGTATTGATGAATTTGCTGCCCGTGAAGAAATTGTCTCTATTGAAGAGATTGAGCTATCACTTCCAATTACCGACCGTATTTTTGTTCCCATTATTCGTCGGATAAGCGAAATGGTGGTTCGTATGACCCCCCAGACCACCCTGGAGCGAACAACACGCCAATTGGAACTGGCTGGCAATCCTCGCAACATGTCGGCGGCCGAATTTTGGGCAGTGCGGATTTTTGCGACTGCTTTGTTGGGTGGGTTAGGGTTTTTGGTAGCCTTCCGTTTTGGGAGCGAGGCCAGCAACCGTTTTACATATACGTTGGGTGGGGTGGCGTTGGGGTTTTTCCTGCCTGCCATGTTCTTGCGCTCTATCATTGATCGTCGTAAGGCAGTTATTATCAAAAAGCTGCCCGACGCACTAGATTTGATGACCATTTGTGTGGATGCTGGTTTGACGTTTAATGCAGCAATGCAGAAAGTGGATGAAAAGTGGGATGATGCGTTAGCCAAAGAGTTTGGGCGGGTCATTTATGAAATTCAGCTGGGTAAATCGCGCCGTCAGGCTTTGCGCGATATGGCTGACCGCATGGATGTGCCAGACGTTACCAGTTTTATCGCCTCTATTTTGCAGGCGGATCAGCTGGGGGTGGGTATTGGCAAGGTATTGCGGATTCAGTCGGAGCAGATGCGTATTCGTCGCCGTCAACGAGCAGAGGAAAAGGCGCACCAGGCCCCAGTAAAGATGACGTTTCCCCTGGTTTTTCTCATTTTCCCTTCCATGTTTATTGTGTTGTTGGGCCCGGCCGGTTTTCAGGTGGTGCGGAGTAATGCGTTGTCGGGCTTGACAGGGTAGTGCTTATTGCTAGCAGTTTGTCGGAAAAGTTCCAATGGAACGCGGATGACGCAGATTTGACGGGTTTTCGCGGCTCTTTTTTCTCTGGTTTTATCCGTGTGTACCCGTTCCACCCGCGTGACCCGCATGTTATTCGGCCGTTCTCCGACAGGCGGCTAGAACGGGTAGAAGTATCTGTGCCCTGGCGTTTACAGGTTGAACGCTTTCTGAAAGGTGTTTTCAACCAAATTCTTCCTCCTGTTTGTGCTGGCTGCCAAAAAACAGTTGGCACTTCTTTATGTGATCACTGTGTTGCACTAATCACCTGGCTCTCGGAGCCAATTTGCCACCGTTGTGGGCGGGTGTTACTCCGTCCTACTCATCTTTGCCCCACTTGCCGGTTGTCTCCACCGCCGTTGCAACAAATAAGAACGGCCGTTTTGTTTTTGCCCCCTGTTCCCCCTGTTATTCATCAATTTAAGTACAATGGGGCTTTTGGCCTGGCCGAGCCGTTGGCCGGGCTGATGCTCCAGGCATGGCCGCGCTGGCAAACGCCGGTAGACCTGGTATTGCCCATTCCCCTTCACGCAGAACGTTTGAAAACGCGCGGTTATAATCAATCTGCTTTGTTGGCACGCTATTTTTGCCAAAGCCTGAATCTGGAAACGGCCGAAAACGTCCTCCAGCGCACCCGTTATACCCAGCCCCAAGTTCATCTGAGTGCGACGGAAAGACAAGAAAACGTGGCCGGAGCCTTTTTTGCTGAAAGCAGCAAAGTAGCGGGCAAGGAGGTTTTGTTAGTAGACGACGTTTGTACGACTGGCTCTACCCTGTCTGCCGCAGCCCAGGCACTGCTGACAGCTGGAGCCAAATCAGTGTCTGCTTATTGTCTGGCACGAGCCAATTAGACATGAGATAATTGCACATGTTAAACTTGCTCTTGAGGAGAAACAAACATGGAACTATCAGTCAATGGTCATAACATGGAAATAACCACAAAACTTCAAAAATATGTTGAAAAGAAAACGGGGAAACTGGATAGATATATGCCAGACCTCACCGAAGTTTATGTGGACTTATCCGCCGAAAATGCCCGCAGTGCCGTACAACGCCAGGTGGCCCAAATTACGGTGCGTGACCAGCGAGGCACTATCTTGCGTGCAGAGGAGCGTAGCAACGACATCTTTGCCGCGATAGATGCAGTCATTGACAAACTATACCGCCAAATCAACCGCTATCGGGGTAAACAAAACCGCCGGTGGCGTAATGGAGGTCAGACAGAAGAGTTAATTTTAGGTGAGCCGTTGCCATTTGAAGAAACGGCCGAAACTGACACCAATCGAACCATTGTCCGACACAAAAAATTCCCCCTCCACCCCATGGTTGCCGAAGAAGCCATTGAACAAATGGAACTGCTCGGACACGACTTTTTTATCTTTTTTAATGCCGAAGAAGCGGCCGTCAACGTCCTCTATCGCCGTCACGATGGCGACTATGGGTTATTACAACCCGTCTTAGATTAAAAAAACAGGTGTCAGAGGGAGTATCTCTCTGGCACCTTTCACCCCTATGCCCAATATCCTCATTATTTGCACCGCCAACATTTGCCGTTCCCCTGTCGCCGAGCGACTTCTGTTAGACCGTTTCCACCAACAAAACCTGCCAGATTGGCAGGTTCGTTCGGTTGGCACCTGGGCAGAGGTAACACGCGGTGCCTCCCGTTATAGCATTCGTGTCATGGCTGAACACGGCTTTGATCTCCTCGACCATCAATCGCGCATGGTAGAAGCTGCCCACCTGCAAGAAGCTGATCTTATTTTGTGCATGGAGACAGGGCACGTTGAAGCCCTGAAATCAGAATTTCCTGCCTATAACCACAAAATCTACCTTATCAGCGAAATGATTGGTAAACGGTATAACATCAGCGACCCTTATGGGCAAGATATTCACGCCTACCGCACCATGTACCACGAGCTAACCATGATTATTGATGGGGGATTGGACAAAATTATCAAACTGGCAGCAGAAAACAAGGCCAAACAGGGGTAACATCACCACCCTTCAATAAATTGTGCCCATTCTTGGCGTTGTTCTAAATGACGGCCGAAAATGTAAGTGGCGGTGGGGGACGGCTCATAGGGCTGGTAACGTAATTTCATCCCCACATCTTCCAGGCGGTTTCCCCCTTTATTCCGATTACACGAGGGGCAAGCTGTGACCAGGTTTTGCCAGGTGTGTTGCCCACCCAAATGGCGGGGGATGATATGATCCAGGGTCAGGGTGCGGGTTTTACGGCCGCAATACTGACAGGTGTAATTATCGCGGCGTAATATCTCTCGTTTAGATAGCGTTACTTTGGGGCGTGGGCGTTTGACAAGCTGACTCAGCCGCACCACAGAAGGAATCTCAAATTCTGCTTGAATCGTTTTGATGGTGCCGCGACCATTGAGGATAATCTCGGCTCTCCCAGAGAAGATGAGAGCAAGCGCACGTTTGGTAGGGCAGACGTGGATAGGTTCAAAGTTTGCATTGAGAATGAGCACCGGCTCATTCAGTAGGCCATCACTGCTCATGAGCAGGCAGTATACATAGGTCACAAAAAGCCGTCAATGCTGTAAAAAGTGTAAATGTGTTAAGAGTTCGTTAAGAATTTGATTGGAGGAACCATGAACCGCACTAACTGGATTGAAAAAGAGATTGCTGACTTAAAAGAGTCAGGGTTATTTAATACGATTCGCACTATCGAATCCCCGATGGATGCCTGGGTGACTATTGAAGGACGGCGGGTGTTAAATTTTTGCGCCAATAATTATCTGGGATTGGCAAATCACCCCCGGCTGAGGGCCGCCGCGCAACAAGCCATAGACAAAATGGGTATTGGGCCTGGGGCGGTGCGTTCGATAGCTGGCACCATGTCGCTGCATATTGAACTGGAGGAACGCCTGGCCGCGTTCAAACATGCGGAGGCATGTATTACCTTTCAAAGCGGGTTTACGGCTAACCTGGCGACCATTCCGGCGTTGGTGGGCAGCGGCGATGTCATTTTTTCTGATGAGTTAAACCATGCCAGCATTATTGATGGCTCACGTCTGAGTAAGGCTCAGATTGTACGGTATGCCCACAATGATGTAGCAGACCTGCGCCGCCAAATTGAGGAGACGACAGAATACGGCCGTCGCCTGATTATCACCGATGGGGTGTTTAGCATGGATGGGGATATTGCGCCACTGGACAAAATCTGTGAGGTGGCAGACGAGTATGACATCATGTTTATGGTGGATGATGCACATGGGGAAGGGGTTTTGGGGCATGGGGGGCGCGGGATTGTAGACCATTTTGGTTTACACGGCCGGGTAGATGTGGAAGTTGGTACCTTGAGTAAGGCATTTGGGGTGGTTGGTGGCCTGGTGGCAGGAAAACAGATTATTATTGATTGGTTGCGGCAGCGAGGACGGCCGTTTCTCTTTTCCAGTGCCATGACAGCCCCCGACGTGGCGGCTTGCCTGGAAGGTGTAGCGGTGTTGCAGGAATCCACCGAACTGGTAGACCGCCTCTGGTCAAATGCCCAATTTTTCCGCCAGGCCATGCAAGAGATGGGATTTAACACCGGTTTTTCCCAAACACCCATTGTGCCTGTGATGTTGGGGGATGTGATTCTGGCGCGTCAGTTTAGCCGCCGACTGTTTGAAGAAGGGGTTTTTGCGATGGCGATTGGGTTTCCCACCGTTGCGCGTGGCAAAGCCCGCATTCGGGTGATGAACTCCGCTGCACACAGTAAAAATGATTTAGAGTTGGCTTTAGATGCTTTCAATCGGGTGGGGAAAGAGTTGGGGGTGATTTGAAAGGGTAAAAGGGTTTAGTGGCAAGAAACCGAGTTTTTCCCAAAAACTCGGTTTCGGTTTGTTTAAGAGGGGTTCATCTTTTTTTCCAATTCTTGTAAAAAGGCGCGGCAGAGTGTGCCGTTGGTGAGGAGTTTTTGGAAAAAGGCAGGATAACGACACCCGATGTCTATGCCTTTTAGAGAGTCATCGGCCACTTGCAACATCCATTTTTTGTCTTCTTCGGTGACAGGAAGCATGTGCCAACGGGAAACAGAGAGCAAAGCCAAAAATTCATCGGCAGCAGCAGGCCAAACATTCAACTGTATTAAGCGGTGACGAAGGGTAACAATGTCGTTGGATTGGCCGTTAATTTGGGTTTGCTGGTTGAGCAAAAAACTGGTTGTCAACTCCATAGACCGTCCCTTTATTTGCGTATCTAACATGCCTGCAATCATCCTCCACAAGGTTGTACCATTACCAAAGTTATTACAAATCCAGAGATACTATACAAAATAAACCAGGCGGTAGGGATAGGAAGATGGGACTAAACGGTGAAGGTTTGTCCTAATTCGGGGACGTGAACGTCGGGGAACCCTTGTTCCTGGCGCAGGGCATCGGCAAAGGCCAGGGAGGCTTCTAATTCGCCGTGAACGATGAAGGTGGATTTCGGCCGTTTCTGCAAATGACCCGTCCATGTTAATAACTCGTCCCGGTCGGCATGGGCACTGAGGCCGTTGATGGTTTCCACCTGTGCCTTCAGTTGGTAGGTTTCGCCAAAAATTTTCACCTCTGGCTGGCGTTCTACAATGCGCCGCCCCAGGGTATTGGCGGCTTGCCAGCCAACCACCAAAATTGTGTTGCGTGGGTCTTCTACGCCATTTTTCAGGTGGTGCAAGATGCGCCCAGCTTCAGCCATGCCACTGGCACTGATGATGATGGCTGGGTGGCGCAAAAAGTTGAGTTCTTTGGATTCGGCCGTTGTGCGGGTATAGCGTATCATGTCGAATCCAAAGGGGTCGTTGCTGCCAGCGTTCATCAAAAATTGGGCAATCTCGTCGTCATAGGCTTCTGGGTGCAGGCGGTAAATGGAGGTGGCATCCACCGCTAGCGGGCTGTCCACATAAACGGGTAAGTCGGGTGGGATGTCGCGGGATTCAACCAACTGGTGTAGGCGATAGACCAATTCCTGGGTGCGCCCAACGGCAAAAGCAGGGACAATCACTTTGCCACCCCGTTTGTAGGTGTCGTTGATAATTCGCTCCAACTTTTGTTTGGCTTCGTCCAGGTCGGCGTGGCGGCGGTTGCCATAGGTGCTTTCTACCAGCAAGATGTCGGCTGCGTCTATAAACGAGGGGTCGCGCAAGATAGGCCGATTGGGGCGGCCCAAATCGCCGGAAAAAACCAGCCGAACCTGCCGCTTTTGTAGTTCGTCCTCAATCTCTAATACCACGATGGCTGAACCGAGGATATGACCGGCATCGTAGAAGGTGATGGTGATGTCGGGGAAGGGGTGATACGGCCGTTCATACCCAATGCCTACAAATTGTTTCAAACTTTTGACGGCATCTTGCATGGTGTAGATTGGCTCGATGGGGGGGATGCCTTTGCGGGCGTTCTTTTTGTTGAGAAACTCGATGTCAGCTTCTTGAATTTTGGCACTGTCGCGCAACATGATGGCGCACAGGTCGCGGGTGGCATAGGTGCAAACAATGTCTCCCTTAAACCCACTTTTCACCAGGTTGGGGATGTTGCCGCTGTGGTCAATGTGGGCGTGGGAGAGGACAAGGAGGTCTATTTCGGCCGCGTCATAGGGCAATTGTTGGTTACGTTGGTAACTTTCTTTGCGGGAGCCTTGATAGAGGCCACAGTCGAGCAGGATTTTTCGGCCGTTTACTGATAACAAATGTTGTGAACCTGTTACCGTGCGAACCGCGCCGTGAAATTGAATTTGCATAACCTCTCCTTATTTAGCTAATAGCTGTCAGCTATCAGCTATCAGCAGTTAGCTGTCAGCTATCAGCAGTTGGTTGTGGATGATAGAGGGATGAAGAACGTGCAGAATTTCTTTGCCATAGGTTTGGTAACGCCAGGGGCCAAGTGCGTTGATGGCACTCAGTTCTGGCAATGTTTTGGGGTTGGCTTCGGCAATCGCCCACAGGGCATCCCGACTGACAATTACGTCCGATTCCACCCCTCGCGCCATGGCCCGTTTTTTGCGCCAGTTGTGTAGTTTGTCGTACCGATTTAACACGGCATCCGACGGCCGTTTATTTCGTTTGGGTGGGGTGGGTGGTTCGTAATGGTTGGTGAACAGGGGTAATATGTGATGACCATACCGCCGCACCTGGCCGGGGGACATGCCGTGAATTTGTTGCATCTGTTGGAGTGTTTTGGGGGTTTGGGTCGCCAGTTCAATCAAGGTTTTATCGCTAAAAATCTTGAAGAGGGGTTGGTCTCGTTTTTGGGCTTCCTGGTTGCGGTAGATGTGTAAAGCCCGAACGATGGCTTGTGCTTGGGCAGAGAGTTCATGGATGCCGTTAATGGCCCAAAAACTATCGGGGTCAAATTCAGTTGGGTTAGGTTGTACCTGGCATTGTTCGGCAAAAGTCTCTTGGGCTTCGGGGGTGTACCCTTTTTGGTGCAGCTCGGCCGCCAAAAAGTCACGCAGCCGCAACAGGTAGTGGGTATCTAGCTGGGCGTAGTTTAGCTGGCTGGCGTGTAACGGCCGTTCACACCAGTTTGACTTTTGAAACCGTTTATCCAGCCTGACCTGGTACAAATCTTCCAACAAACTGGCTAACCCACAGCGGGCATACCCCAAAATACGAGCCGCCCACATGGTATCGAATAAGTTCTGTAACTCCCACCCATAGTCCTTTTTTAGCAAAATCAGGTCATATTCGGCAGCGTGAAAGACTTTTTCGATGGTCGGATCGGCCAGCAACGCCCCCAACCCGGACAGGTCGAGGGAAACCAGTGGGTCAATAATAAAATCGGCCGTTGCGGTGGAAATTTGAATCAGGCACACCCGTTCCCGATAAGCGTACATACTGTTTGCTTCCAGGTCTATGGCAAATCGGTGTTCAACCTTCAGGTGTTCGAGACACTCCTCCCAGGTTTGGGAAGATGTAATGAGCCTATGGGGCGGCAAAGTCACAAATTAACTCCTACATGTGTTGCACAGGTTCATAGTGCTAACCAGCTAAAGCCGGAACTATGAACTGTTTGAGGGCTATGTACTAGCCAATATGGTGTGTCATTATACCATTGTAGGTCAAGGGAGAGATATGGTAACATACCAGACATGCCCGAATAGTGATAACGAATGAAACATGAGTACCAGGGTTTTGTATATTGAGGACGATCAAGATAGTCAACGCCTCGTTTCGCGCGTTTTAAGCAGTTTTGGTTACGAGGTGTTCCTTGCCAAAGATGGTTTGGAAGGTGTGACGCTGGCACGGGAAAAACAACCCCACCTGGTTTTGATAGACATCAACCTGCCCCACCTGGATGGGCGAGCCACCACCACACGTTTACGTAGTATTCCTACCCTGGCTTCGATTCCGATTGTGGCCTTGACAGCCAACATCAGCCCCGGAAACCGAGAGCTGGCCCTGGCGGCAGGCTGTACGGGTTTTCTCACCAAGCCGATTGATATTGATGAACTGCCCAAACAGGTCTCTGCTTTTTTGCATGGTTACAAACATTCGCTGCCGGAGGAGGCCCGTAACCAGAATTTGGAGCAACATGCACGTAATCTGGTGGAGAAGTTAGAAGCCAAAGTGCGTGAGTTGGAAAACATTAACGCCCAGTTGTATCGGCTGGATCGGATGAAAAGTGAGTTTCTCACCCTGGCTTCGCATGAATTAAGAACGCCTTTGACATTGGTGGGGGGGTATTCCGATATTTTGGAGAAGCAGTTGCAGCAGATGACGGATCTGGCGATGTTGCCACCGATTTTGCAGGTGGTGGAAAAGTTAAACAAGGGTGTGTCTCGGCTGAAGGAGATTGTGGATGAGATTGTGCGGGGGGCGCGTATTGCCACGGGGGCGTTGCACCTGGCCTGGCAACCTGTTCTGATAGGGGTGTTGTTGGCTGAACTGGAGGCGTATTTTTTGCCAATTTGCCAGACGAGGAACCTGACGTTGCAGATGGAGAATTTGCGGGGGTTGCCTGCAATTGTGGGTGATGAGGAGCAGTTGAAAACGGCCGTTAAAAATGTCATCGAAAATGGCATTAAATACACCCCAGATGGTGGCGAAATTTCTGTTTCGGGGCAGGTCTTGGGGGGAGGTATCGAAATTCAGATAAAGGATACGGGAATTGGCATTCCACCGGAAGAACAATCGTATATTTTTGATGAGTTTCACGTTTTAGGGCCGATTGACCACCACTCTACCAGTAAGTCAGCTTTTCAGGGTGGGGGGTTGGGCTTGGGGTTAACCATTGCTAGAGGGATTATTGAAGCACATAACGGCCGTATTTGGGTAGAAAGTAGCGGGCGCGACCCCGATAAATTACCCGGCAGCACCTTTCACATTTGGTTGCCCCTCTAACATGAGAACGCGAAGAACGCGGAGAAGTTTGCATGTCACTAACCACCATTACCCCTAGCCGACAACAATACCTGGATATTAAAGCGCAACACCCCGATGCGATTGTCTTTTTTCGTCTGGGGGATTTTTACGAAACCTTTGACCAGGACGCGGAAATTGCTGCTCGCGAACTGGATTTGGTTTTAACCAGTCGGCCACAGGGCAAAAACCAGCGCACCCCAATGGCCGGAGTGCCTTTCCATGCTGCCGAAAATTACATCGCTCGCCTCATTGCCAAAGGGTATAAAGTGGCCCTGTGTGAACAAATGGGCAATGAACTGGTAAACAAGTTGATGCCCCGCGAGGTGATTCGGGTGTTTACGGCGGGTACGGTGATTGAGCCAGGTATGTTGGATGCCGGGCGCAACAACTATCTGGCGGCGGTGGTTTGTGAGGGGGAAAAAGCGGGTCTGGCGTATGTGGATGTGACCACCGGACAGTTTGCGACGACTCAGATAAACGGCCGTCGCCCCCTCATCGAAGAGTTATCCCGCCTGGCCCCCGCCGAACTGCTTGTGCCCGATGGCGAACATAGCCTCTTTGACCAGGCCAAAACCCTCAGCCACCTGCCTGCCTGGCGATTTGAAGAGGGGCAGGCGCAACAAACTGTGTTACGTCATTTTGGTGTGAATACCCTGGCTGGTTTTGGCTGTGAAGGGAAACCTTTGGCGGTTCGGGCGGCTGGAGCCATTTTGTATTACTTGCAAGAAACCCAAAAAGGGGCTGTGGGGCAGATTCAGCGGTTGGCAACCTACTCGACAGAAGGGTATATGGCTCTGGATGTTAACACGCGGCGTAATCTGGAGTTGACTGAGTCGCTGGGTGGAGAGCGTGTTGGTTCGTTGCTGCGGGTGTTGAATAAAACGATCACCGCCATGGGGGCCAGGCTGTTGCGCGAACGAATCACACGGCCGTTATTGGACATTGAAGATTTGACCCAACGGTTGGATAAAGTGGAAGCGTTTTTTCAAGATGGGTTGCTGCGGGCAGAGGTGCGTGCTGCCCTCAAAGGGTTGCCCGACCTGGAGCGGCTGACGAATCGAGTATTGGGCGGCCGGGCAGTGCCCCGCGACCTGGAAAATATCAAATTTGCCCTGCAAGCCTTACCCACTTTACAGGCGGCCATTACCCAATCTCTGGATCTCAAAACTTTTTTTGCCCAAATTGACCCCTGTGGTGAAGTGGTCGAACTGATAGAACGAGCCATTGCCGGGGAATCCCCCACAAATTTGAATAAACCAGGGGTTATTAAAGCGGGTTTTTCGCCTGAGTTGGACGGGGTTATGAATTCTTCGGCCCATGCGCGGGAGTGGGTGGCGGATTTGGAGCCGCGCGAACGGCAACGAACGGGCATAAATTCGCTAAAAGTGGGGTTTAACCAGGTTTTTGGTTATTACATCGAGATTACCCGTGCCAACTCTCACCTGGCCCCGGCCGATTATATTCGCAAACAGACGTTGACCAATGCGGAGCGATACATTACCCCAGATTTGAAGGAGTATGAGACGTTAATTCTCAACGCCGAGGAGCGTATTTTGCAGATTGAACGGCGGCTGTTTACGGAGGTGTGTCAGCGTATTGCCCAGTTTGCCAGCCGCTTGTTGGGAACGGCCGATGCGTTGGCGCAGTTGGATGTGGCGGCCGGGTTGGCAGAGGTGGCTGCTACGCGGGATTATGTGCGTCCGGTGTTGTCGTATGAAAATAATTTGTGGATCGAAAACGGCCGTCATCCGGTGGTGGAAATTGCCTTGCAACAATCGGCCGTTGGGGAACGTTTTGTGCCCAATTCCCTTTGTTTTACCGATCAAGAACGTGTTCATGTGATTACCGGGCCAAATATGAGCGGCAAAAGTACCGCCTTGCGCCAGACGGCTTTAATTGTGCTGATGGCGCAAATTGGCAGTTTTGTGCCCGCCAGCGCGGCGCAAATTGGGCTGGTAGACCGGATTTTTACACGGATTGGGGCACATGATGAGCTACATAGCGGCCGTTCGACGTTTATGGTGGAGATGGTGGAAACGGCCGAAATTTTGCACCATGCCACCCATCGTTCATTGCTGATTCTGGATGAAATCGGCCGGGGCACCAGTACCTATGATGGAATGGCCATTGCCTGGGCCATTGTGGAGTATCTGCACAACCACCCCCGCCTCAGGCCGCGCACCCTCTTTGCCACCCATTACCACGAGCTTACTGGCCTGGCAGACTTTTTGCCGATGGTGGCGAATTACAATGTGGCGGTGGCGGAGGAGGGGGATAAAATCGTCTTTCTGCATCACATTGTGCCAGGGGGGGCTGACCGAAGTTATGGCATTCATGTGGCGCAATTGGCGGGTTTGCCCCGCGATGTGGTGAACCGGGCCAATGAGATTTTGAAAGAGTTAGAGCGACACGCCCCCACAACGGCCGTTGAGCCAAGCCGTTTCACCAGCGGACAACAAGCCGCCCTCTTCCCCGAAACCAGCCCCATTTTAGAGGAACTGGAAAAACTAGATGTCAATACCATGTCACCCCTGGAGGCAATTAACAAGTTGTATGAATGGAAGAAAAAATTTACTTCCAGCTAAAACCCCTTCTAAATGGGATGTGTTCAATCCACAAACTTGTGACTGGCAAGAGGTAACCACATCACAAACCTGGTCGGTAATAAAATGAACCGAAGTAAGATTGTTGCGCTCATAACCGAGGTAGCCAAACAGACAGACGCTTTCGATAGATTAGAAATGGCTTTGACTGACCTATCGAGGGTTAACGTGAGCCAACAACTTTTGGAATGTGGCATTATTCCTGAACAATTTGAACACTCATCTTCAGAAGAAAAGTTGTGGGCAAAGTATTGTGACATTCTTCTGGCAAAAAGCCTAGATTACCTGGAAATTGAATCGTCAGTTTTGCGAACTCGTGGCGATTCGGCCGATGTATTTGGTAAAACGCAAGAATATAGCCTGGTTGCGGATGCGAAAGCCTTTCGTTTAAGCCGAACGGCAAAAAATCAGAAGGATTTTAAAATAAATGCCCTGGATGATTGGCGACGCGAAAATACCTTTGTTTGTCTGGTTGCCCCACTTTATCAATACCCTGCTACGTCAAGTCAAATCTATTATCAAGCCTATACTCGAAATGTTACGTTACTTTCCTATGTTCACCTTAAGTTTCTCCTGGATCATCCTCCCCACACTTCCCTCAAATTATTATGGAAAGTAACAAAAGGCACACCATCAAAAGAGGCAAAACTATATTGGCAAAGGATAGAGAGTGTTATACTTGAACTCACAGGTAAATCGCCAGAAGATTTAAAAGGGTATTTAGCAGTTGAACGTCAAAAGACAGAACAGATCGGGCGTGAAGGTATTGTTTATTGGGAGTCTGTTATCAAAAATTACCATACCCTTTCACAAAAAGAAGCTGTACAACGCCTTATACAGGCTGAGAAATTAGAGCAGAAAATCAAAACAATAGAGAACATGATTTTGGGCACTCACTGATATGAAAGAATTTTTAGACACTGTAACCGTTGGGAATTGTTTGGAACTATTACCTTTGTTGGAAGATGAAAGCATAGATTGTTTTCTTTCAGACATTCCCTACGGAATAAACCTGGATGAGTGGGATGTTTTACATAACAACACAAATTCTGCTCTTTTGGGGCAATCTCCAGCCCAGGTTGGAAAAAGCGGGTTTAAGCGGCGTGGCAAACCTATCAACGGGTGGAGCCAGGCAGATAAACAAATACCCAAAGAATATGAAACATGGTGTACTCAATGGGCTTCGTTGCTCTTTCCCAAAATGAAAGAGGGGGCAAGTTTATTTGTTTTTGGAGCCAGACGGACAGTTCACCGGGCTATTGTTGCGTTTGAGGACGTGGGTTTTGTCTTTCGGGATATGTTGGCATGGGAAAAACCTTCGGCTCATCACCGTGCCCAGCCGTTGAGTGGTATTTTGGAGAAACGGGGGTTGCCAGGTGAAGCAGAAAAGTGGAAAGGGTGGCGGTTAGGAAATTTGGCCCCTATTTGGGAGCCTATCGCCTGGTTTTTTAAGCCTTACCGTATTACGATTACTGACAATGTTTTAGAGAATGAGGTGGGGGCTATTAATATCGAAGCATGTAAGGTGGATGGTAAAAGTCCTACAAACTTGCTGCGTTTTGATTTTGCCGAAGACGAAACTCGTTTTCATGAAGCTCAGAAACCGGTACGGCTATTAGAGTTTTTAATTCAGCTAACTACCAGACAAGGGCAAATTATTCTTGATCCTTTTCTAGGGAGTGGATCAACGGCCGTTGCCTGTAAAAATCTTCAACGTCATTTTATTGGCTTTGAAATCAATCACACCTATGCCACCCTTGCAGAAAAACGTTTACAAAATGCCCTTCCTAACCTCTCACAAGTTTATCACCCGCAGATTCGCCAGTTAAATTTGTTGGAGCAGCCAGAAAAATACACATTGCCGGTGACAGACGCATAAAAGCGTGATATACTCTTTTTCGCTCTCCGTGAGGAGAGTTCATTTTTTAGCAACATAAAGTTTTGACGGTTTCAGGGCACCTTGCTCCACTGGGGCAAGGTTTTTTTATGGTAACGGCCGTACTCCTCTTGTGGCGTGAGTGGGCTGTTGATGGGAAAGTGGTCAGTACTCAGTGAACAGTGATGGGACTGGCGAGTATTGAACCCCACAGAACCT
>CAZPEJ010000011.1:0-22742 GCA_964585465.1 uncultured Ardenticatenaceae bacterium | reverse complement strand
TCAATTGCCAAAACGGGCGAGGCAATTGGGTAGCCAATACCGTCTCTGCGTTCAGATCCTTTCCCAATTGCCCCGCCTCTACCGAATGCCTCGCCCTATTAAACCCCAGGTGAAAGGGGTAAAATGAGAATTGCTGACACAACACCCCAAAAAGAAAACGTGAAACATGATGCCTCACGTTTCACGTTTCACGTTTCCTGGTTAAACAAACAGGTCAACCTGTTTCTTGAATCCTTATTCTGATGGTACTACCACTTCCGGTCGGGTCATGGCAGAAACATCAGCCCCAATATCAGCCAATGTGTCATACAAAACCTGCATGATGTATTGCCCATTGTGTGCAAACGCACCAGGGTCTTTAGTGACATATTGGAAGTTGTAGGCAGCCCGCAACAGGGTAGGAGTCCAGGAGTTAAAGCGGTTGTCGCCGTTTATCTCTTCTGGGTCTGCCACGCCGTCACCGTTGGTGTCTACAAAGAAGTAGGGATAGGCGGCTGAGGAGTAGATGATACCCGTACCCACTGTGTTGGTGGCATACGCCTGAACTGCCGGGAAGAGAGCCTGATACATGGTATCAATCTCACCCGCCAACCCTTCGGTTACATCTCCATCACCGTCATAATCTACTTCGCTGGTACGGATAGCTTTCAGGTCTTCAAAAGTAGCCACATTTTCGTGACACTCGGCGCACTCAACGACCTCTACCTCCAGCGCATGGGTATTATGGCACTCAGCACAGCTATCAAACGCGCCGACATGTTCATTACGGCCGTTATACGACTGTCCGTTATACTCATAAGCCCCTCTCGCCTCACCACCAAAGAGCGTTGCCCCGGCAGCAAAGTAGTGGACATTTAAGAAGCGTAGACTTTCCGATGTCGCATCATCTTCCGTGTCGCCAATCAACCGATTCACACTCACCGTGGACTCGCGCCCCTGGTGACAATTCAGACACAGGTTGCTGTCCAAATCTTCCTCAGGATTGCTCAGTTTAGCCCCGCTGGGGAAAGTAACTTGCGCCACTTCATAACGGGTAAACGTCGTCAGATCATTGTGACAGGTAGCACAGTTCAGCCCACCAGAAGCGGGTTGGTTGATCGCCACACCTTGTGTCACATACAACGGCAAACCAGCCGCCGTATGGCAACGGCTACAAGAACCGGGCACCACACCACCTTCTCCATCCCAATGGCGGAACGCCTCTTCCGAACCAGCAAAGTGACCATCATCAATCCGGTGCATGGCATTCATGTCAACGGGGGCAGACAACACACCATTCAAATCCTCAATGGAGTCATAGAGCAGTTGAATGATATATTTGCCACCATGAGCATATCGGCCGGGGTCTTTCAACGACACCTGATAGTTGTAGGCCGCTTTGGCTAAACGGGCTGTCCAGGCATTGTAACGGTTGTCACCATTGATTTCTTCTGCTTCCAGAGTCCCATTTGCGTTGGTGTCAATGAAGAAATAAGGATGACTTGCTGCGTCGTAGCCGACAGGTGTGCCACTCACTTCACTGGCGTAAGTTTGCATCGCCTGGAACAAGACGGCACGCATATCTTCAATTTCGTAGTAAACCCCTTCTTCAATGTCTCCATCGCCATCATAATCTACCATAGAGCCAGCCATACGGATATTGATTAAATCTTCTGGGCTACGCAGGTCTTGGTGGCAGGCAGTGCATTCGTCATATTTCACTTCCAACGAATGCGGGTTGTGGCAATCCACACAGGTGCTGTAAGGTGCCACATGGTCGAATTGGGCATCATAGGATTTCCCGTCATACTCATACCCACCCATTGCCATGGTACCAAACTTGGTAGCAGCCGCAGCAAAGTAATGGATATTGGTAAAACCCAGGTCGGCATTTACGGTGTCCAAATCTTCAGGAGCTAACCCGGCATTGGTGATAGAGTCGTTCACCTGCACAGTTGAGGCACGCCCTTGGTGGCATTGCATACAACGGGCTTCTGGCCCTAAACCAACGACTTCTTTCCCAGAGGGGAAGACGACACTGGTCAAACTGGCAGCCACCGGGTTGTGGCAAGCCTGGCACTCGACCACAGTGCCAATGGGGGCAGCCGCATCAACAGCCAATGCTGTGCTGCCATCGGCTCCTAAGAAGTCGAGGAACCCAGGGGTGCTATGACACTTGGCGCAACGATCCGGTATTTCGGCCGGGTCATCTTCATTCCAGTGGATAAAAGCTTCGGCACTGGCATCTGCATGGCCGGACGCTTTCCACTCCTCTTCATGGGGAATAAAGGCGATGGCTGCCGGAACGGTTACTGGCACTTCTACAATGCGTGTAACTTCCACTTCTGGGCCTGGGACTTCGACGGTTACTTCCACCGGCACTTCTTTTTCCACGATGCGGGTGACTTCGACAGTCGTGGGCTGATTCTGGCAGGCCACCAGGGCCAGCAGAACTAGCAATAATCCACCTGATATAATCCACAAACGTTTGCTGTGCTTAACGAACATATGACCTCCTATGGGTATGTGCCTGATTCAGCGCTGAATAAAGCCGTCAGAATAAAAAAATGGAAAAAAATGAGAGATTAGAGATTGGAGATGGGTCATCTCCAATCTCTAATCCCCCATCTCCCTTAAGGGGATGGTGTGGTGATAGGCACAAAAATTTCGACTGTTGCTCTGGGGATGGTGGTGATGGCAGTTTGTTCAAAGGTGAAGGCCCAAAGCAAAACCAGGAAAATAAAAATTCCCACAACTGCGCTGACCGCAAAAAAGATACGCTGGCGGTGGTGTAACACCGGCAGGTCTAGTTCGGGCCAGGGTTTGCCCCCTGCTTCTAGCCGTTCTAGTTCCAGGGCGTGTTCTTCTTCCATCTGGTGATGGGGCAAAGTGCCGGTGAACATGCTAAAGTTGCGGTGTTTGATGAGGACGTTGTAGAGGTGCCAGATGATGATAGCCAAAATGGCTAACAGGGCTTCGCCGCCGTGTGCAGCTTTGGCGGCGGGGATGGTCTGGCCGGGTAAAATGTAGGTGGCGGCAATGGGGTTCCATAAAACGAAACCGGTGATAATCATAACGGCCGTTCCCCACACCACTGCCCAATACTCAAATTTTTCCCCAAAGTTGAACTTCAACATCTTGGGCGGATGGGAAATCAACCCCAGGTTGTACCGGATAGTGTCCCACAAATCCTGAGCATCCTTCTTCATGGGCACCATCGCCATCCGTTCATGTTTCACAAAAAAGCGGTAGGCTGACGTAAACAAGTGATAGACCGACCCCACCACCAAAATAAACGCCGCGTAGCGGTGAATAACCCGCACCGTTTCAATGCCCCCCATCCAATCAATCATCGTGCGCCCCCACGCCAGGGCGGCATACTTTTGTGGTAGCCCGGTAACACCCAAAATGGTAAAGCTGACTAACAAAATGGCATGTTCTATTCGCGCACCTGGTCGAAAGCGGGGGTATTGTTTTGTGTTTTTGCTCATCTTTTTATTTCGTAACGGGTCGTTTCACACTTAATCGAATACGCCGATAAATATCTGTCAAAACCAGGAAACCCAGAAAACCGACAGTGGCAGGAATCACCATCTGATAAAAGAGATTTACCAGATACACCATGGGGTTGTGTTCCAAAGACGGCCGAAAATGGCTTGTCCAGGCATCAGAAAAGTTAGCGGTTGCATCGGGGTGGCACTGCTGACAGGTGGCTAACAGATTTTCTTTAATCCCTGCGTCAGGATCATCGGGGGCTTTGATAGAATGCACCCCGTGACAGTCATAACAAACCGCTTTGTTCGTCTCCACCGACGGGTGTTGGTTTTCAAATAAAACCACTGTCGTCCCGTGAAAGTCTGAGACATAGGTCTCAAAAACATCTGTCGAGACTTCATATTCCGCCATCAACTCTTCGTCCGCGTGGCATTTGCCACACAGTTCGGGAGATTGGATGCGAAATTCGGCCGTTAAGGGGCTGGGAATGTTGTGTACCCCATGACAACTGGTGCAGTCTGGCACATCCGGGTTGCCCTCATTTAACAAGGCTTCCCCATGCAGGCTGACAGCATAATCATCAAAAATGGTGCTGTGGCATTGGCGGCAGGTTTGGGAAATGCGCGAGCGAGGTTCACTGGGGGGCGGGGTGTCGTGTGCCCCATGACAGTCGGTACAAACGGCCGCTTCTTTTTCTCCCTCGCTCAGAGCCAGTGTATGCACACTTTCCAGTGTCTCCTGGCTGTTTTGTTCGTGGCACCCGGCACAAACAGAGGATTGAGTCAGTTTATAATCGCGGGCGGTTGTCACTACAACGGGTTCGTGGGGGTATTGATAATCCTGGTGACAGTCAGTACATTGCAGCGCGTCCCACTCATTCCCTTCCCCATGCACCGAATCGTGAACGGCCTGTGGGTCAACCGTCACCGATAACGTGTCCCCGTTGGCAAAGGTGAGCGTGCGGTCTGGCAAGCTGTGACAGGCCAGACAATACTCGTTATCGGGGGCCAGGCGGGTCGCAAAGAGGCCCTGTTGGACAACGGCCGTTAATTGGGCCGCATCCGCCAGTTCCACCCCCTGCTGTTCGTGACAATCCACACAAACGGCCGTTTCTGTGCCTGCCTGCCACTGCTCGCTCACCGCCACATCATGACTACCGTGACAATCGGTGCAAACCACCGGGTTTTCTGCCTCGGCTGCTGGATGGCTGGTGGGGTGGGGTTGCTGATGGCATTGGTTACATGCCTGGCTTTGTTGCAGTTGATAACCGCGTAAATCGGCCGTTTGTACCGGGGTGTGCGGGAACTGGTAACTGGCTGGGGCATGGCAGGATGTACAGCCTAACGGTTCATCCGCCTGGTTGCCATGTGCCGAGGCCGCTAAAACAGCCACCTCTACCAGCACCGAAACAGTTTCCCCAGAGGGAAACAGCACCATTTGTTCGCTATCGTTATGGCACAAAATACAAGCCTGATCCGGTGCCTGGTGAGGGGGAACAACCTGGGCGGCTGGAGAAACGGCCGTTTTACCCAAACTGCCCCCTGTTTCAGCCCCGGCAGCAGGAACAACCCACCAAAACAAGGCGACCAGAGCCAAAACGACCCCTATAGTGATCCCAATAAGTTGATGTTGTGTGTGGTTTCTATCCACCATTCACTCCCATTCAAAATGTAACGATTCTGACAGACGATGTTTGGACAGATTTAAGGTTACGGTGTCGCTGTACTTTCTTCAGCAGGCACAGGGGTCAGTTCAGGCAGGCGGTGGTATTGAACGGCCGTTTGAATCAACTCTTCATCCGTTTTCGGCCGTCCCAGCCCATCCGGGTTATGACACCCACGACAGGCAAAATCGAGCGAAATCTGCGATAACGCCGCCGTCCCATCCTCATTAAACTGCCCCACCTGCGTCGGATCAATCGCCACCAAATGGGTGCGAATATCCCCGGTAAACTGTTCCGCATTCCCCACCGCGCTTCGCACAATACGTGGCATATGGCAATCCATACACGCCACATTCAAATCAATATGCACTTCATTCGCCTGATTTTGTGCCTGAGCAAAGTGACAATTTTCACATTGTGTCCGCGTCGTGGGCAGATTCGCCTGGCGTAGCTGCACCACCCCCGTGTGAGGATCATGACAAACCACACAATCAATCACCACATGTTTACTTTGAAATAACTCCTCATACTGCTCATGATGCTGGATAAACCCATTTTGGGCATTCACCTGTTCCGCATCACCCCGCACATGGCACGCCCCACACGCCTCGGCATCTCGATCCACTTCCATCGAATAAGCCATCGGCGTATTGGTGTGTAAACTACCTGGGCCGTGACACTCTTCACACTGAATCCCCTCAAACGCCCAGGTGCCAATCAACCCCGGCATATCGTTCTGGTTGCCGCGTGGCACATAAGCAGTGGTATGACACGCCCCGCAGTCATAAGGCAAATTCGCCTCCCCCGCATGGTACCCCACCCAATCATTCCCCAAATCAAGCTCTTCATTTGGCAGATTATATTGTGTCGTGGCGTTCTCATCAGCTCCAGTGATAATGTAACCCTGTTGGTCAATAAACCGGGCCTTCCAGTTGTACCCACCAATCACATAACTAATATCATCCCAGGTGTAACCCTCTGGCGGCGCAGGCAGTTCGGAAAATGGGTATTGCGGCGGCTGACCATCCACCACCCGATTGAGTTTCCAGGGGTGTCCACTGAGCCTAAATGTCTCATACAGGTCTTGATGGCACTCAGCACACGCTTCACTGCCCACAAAAGTGGGTGGTTGATAACTGGCCCCATCCCGCCCGGCCGGGCCAGGCGCACCGGGTAACCCATCTCGCCCTTGTGGGCCAGGCAACCCTTGTTCTCCGGCCGGGCCTGCTGGCCCCGCTGGCCCTGGCTCGCCAGCACAAGCCGCCAAAATCAGGCTGGTCAAAAACAGTAATGGAATGAAGAACCTGAGATGTTTTTTCACAGTCATACCTTCTCTCCTCATTAAAATACAGGGCACCACCTACAGATGATGGAATGAGCCAGTGAATATGTTCACAAGCATATCTATATCGTCACTCCTGTGTAATGCCAAAAATCACTAGATACAATGACAGGTGTCATTTTGTGGGGACAAAATGGGATGAAAAATTGTCCAGAGCCATTTATCTACTCCGATAAATACCCCAATCTACCCATTTTGGCAAGCACTTACTCACACCCAAAAACCCCCAGAAATTCGTTAAATACGCCAAAATTCAGTATAATTTAATGAGTAAAATGCCCTTCATTCATCCGCGTGCTGTCTGATTTTGTCTGCTTTTTCAGGCACACGTAACAATTACTTAAACATACCATGTCCTGACCCATTCTGACGTGTTCGGAGGTTCCATTTGGAAATTGGTACGATTAGCACCATAGACATCAACACAGAAATGCGGAATGCCTACCTCGATTACGCTATGAGCGTCATCGTTTCCCGCGCTCTGCCCGATGCGCGGGATGGTTTAAAACCCGTCCACCGCCGCATTCTTTACGCCATGCACGACCTGGGGATGCGCTCCAACACCCCCCACCGCAAAAGTGCCCGCATCGTCGGGGAAGTATTAGGTAAATACCATCCGCACGGCGATTCCTCAGTTTACGATGCTATGGCCCGCATGGCGCAAGATTTTTCCATGCGCTACCCCCTGGTGGACGGGCAAGGCAACTTTGGGAGCGTAGATGGCGACAGCCCTGCGGCCATGCGTTACACTGAAGCCCGCCTGGCTGCCATTGCCAACGAACTGCTGGAAGACATTGATAAAAATACGGTTCCGTTTGTCCCCAACTTTGACGACTCTCTGAAAGAGCCAGATCTGTTGCCCGCCCGCCTGCCCAATCTGCTGTTAAATGGCTCGTCGGGTATTGCCGTTGGCATGGCAACCAACATTCCTCCCCATAACCTGAATGAACTGTGCCAGGCTATTACCTACCTCATTGATCGCCAGGATGATATGGATGATGTGACTCTGGAAGAGTTGATGCAATTTGTGAAAGGCCCCGACTTTCCCACTGGCGGCATGATTGTGGGCACCGAGGGCATTCGCAATACTTATGCCACCGGGCGCGGGCGGATTATTTTGCGGGCAGTAGCCCACATTGAAGACATGCCAGGGCGGGCCGAACGGCAGCGCATTAACATCACCGAAATTCCGTTCCAGGTGAATAAGGCGATGCTGATTGAGCGTATTGCGGAATTGGTGACAAAAGATGTGCTGGAAGACATTTCTGATTTGCGCGATGAATCTGACCAGCGCGGCATGTCTATTATTGTTGAGTTGAAACGGGGTACACAACCCCTGAAGGTGTTGAACCAGCTTTATAAACATACAGCTTTACAAACCACTTTTGGGGTGCAACTGCTGGCGTTGGTGGATAAAGAACCCCGTCTGCTGTCGCTGAAACGGGCGTTGCAAATTTACATTGACCATCGGGTGGAGGTGATTACCCGCCGCACCCAGTTTGACCTGGACAAAGCGCAAAAACGGCAGCATATTTTGGCTGGGTTGCTTATTGCCTTGGATAACCTGGATGCGGTGATTGAGGCGATTCGCCGTTCACCAGATGTGGATACGGCGCGTACCTTGTTGATGGAGAATTTTGGTCTGTCTGAACCCCAGGCGAATGCTATTTTGGATATGCAGTTGCGCCGTTTGGCGGCTCTGGAGCGGCAGAAAATTGTGGATGAACACCTGGAAGTGACTGCTCATATTGAGTATTTGCAGGGGTTGTTGGCGGATCGGCGCAAAATTCTGTCTTTGATTAAAGAAGATATGCAGATGCTCCAGGAAAAGTATGGGGATGCGCGGCGCACGCAGCTTATTATGGGTGAAGCGGAGTTGAGTGATGAGGATTTGATTCAGGATGAAAAGGTGCTTATTTCAATCACTCAGCGTGGTTATATCAAACGAACGCCGGTTTCTGCTTATCGTATCCAAAAACGGGGTGGCAAAGGGCTGATTGGGATGGGGACACGCGAGCAGGATGAGATTGAGCATTTGTTTGCGGCCGGGTCGTTGGATAATATCTTGTTCTTTTCTAATTCGGGCAAGGTGTATGTGGAAAAGGCGTATCAGGTGCCAGAGTTTGACCGCACAGCAAAGGGGGTTTCGTTGATGAACATTTTGCCCCTGATGCCAGAGGAGAAAATAACGGCCGCTTTGCCGGTGGCTGATTTTGGGGATGCCCAATACCTGACGATGATTACCCGCAAAGGACGTATTAAACGGGTAGAGACGGGTATGTTCCAAAACGTCCGTGCCAGTGGCCTGATTGCCATTGGCCTGGACGAAGGGGACAGCCTGGGGTGGGTTAAGTTGACGCGCGGTGGTGAGGATATGATTCTCACCAGCGAACAGGGAAAAGGCATTCGGTTTAGCGAAGAAGATGTACGGCCGATGGGGCGCACGGCTGCCGGGGTGAGTGCCATGAAACTGGATGATTGGGATAACCTGGCCGGAGCCGATGTGGCGGTGGAAGACGGAGATTTGCTCATTATCACAGAGTATGGGTATGGCAAACGCACCCCGCTGGAGGAGTACCGGCAACAAGGGCGGTATGGTCAGGGGGTGCGGGCAATGGTGCTAACACCCGAACGCACTGGGAAAATAGTCAGTGCAAGGGTGGTATTGCCGGGTGATGAGGTGACTTTGATTTCATCCAATGGTATTATGCTGCGAACGGCCGCTAATACGATTTCCCGTCAGGGTCGCTCCACCCAAGGGGTGCGGGTGATGGATTTACGCGAAGATGATGTGGTGGCCTCGGTGGCGGTGGTGGCAATGAGTAACAACGTGGAAGAACGAGAACTGGGTGAGGTGGAAATAGGTGAAACAGAAACGGCCGTTTCCGCCACCAACGGTTCAATGAACGACAATCTATAAGGGAACCTGTGCGACAACACAAACAACCTGGTTGTAAAGGATCGGAGCCATATGTTGAGCGGTGAGTTAGCCAAATTATTAGCACCTGTCATGAAACAAGAAGACCTGGATGCCCCCATTGGCATCATCCAGGACATTATTTTCCGCCTGGCCTTCAACGAAGGAGATGTCAGCGTCGCGCGTATTGCAGAAATCACCGGCCTACACCCCCGCATCATAGATGAAATGATGGCAAAACTGAAACAAGAGCATCTGGTAGAAGTTACCAAAGCAGGTTCTATCGGCAGCCTCAGCTTTACCTATGGCCTCACCGAAGCAGGCATGAAACGGGCACGAGATGCTTTTGAACGCAGCCAATATGTGGGCAAAGTGCCCGTTTCCATTGATGCTTACACCCAATCAGTACATTTACAGGCGGGGTATTCACGGCGAATCTCTCCACAAAACGTCCAGGAAGCCCTGAACCACCTCATCCTGCCAGAAAACTTCCACCGCAAGATAGGCCCAGCCCTCAACGCAGGCACCTCCCTGTTCCTCTATGGCCCACCAGGGAACGGCAAAACCACCGTCGCCCAGGCCCTGGCAAAATTGCTGGCCTCCGACTCCCCCATCTGGATTCCCGAAGCCATCACCGTTGGGGGACAAATTATTCGTATTTTTGACCCATTGGTGCATATCCCGGTCAAAGATGAGGACATCAGTGCCCACATGGGCATGATGGGGCAGACAGATAAACTGCGGTTGGACAAACGGTGGCGGCTTTTTGAAAGACCGGCGGTGATGGTAGGAGGTGAGTTGACAATGGATTCGCTCAACCTGCGCTACGAACCCATTGCCAGAGTGTATGAAGCTCCTTTGCAATTAAAAGCCAACGGCGGCATGTTCCTCATAGATGATTTTGGGCGACAACAACTAAGCCCCCAGGAGTTGCTCAATCGCTGGATTGTGCCACTGGAAAGCAAAATAGATTTCCTGCGGTTGCAATCAGGGCAATCCATCGAAGTGCCATTCAAACAGTTTATTGTCTTCTCTACCAACCTAGACCCAATGCAACTGGTGGATGGGGCTTTTCTGCGGCGCATTCAGATGAAAGTAGAGGTGGGTGGCCCCGATGAAAAGCTGTTCTACCGCATTTTTACGGTGGTTTGCAAGCAATATAATGTGCCGTTTGACAAACAAAGTTTTATGCACCTGATTCAGAAGTGGTACCGGGAACAAAATCGGGTGATGCAGGCGGTTCACCCGCGCGACATTATCAAAACAGCTATTGCCATTTGTGACTATGAAAATTCACCGGCCCGTTTAACGCCACAGTTGATAGATGAGGCGTGTGGCAGCTACTTTGTCGAAGGGGTGACGAATACGGGCACGACGATGGCAAATGGGATGGCTCCGCGCTCCACCCCGGCGCAGATGACAATTGGTGGCATGGGGTAAAACAGGTTACAACACCCGAATCCCTTCTGTTTCATACCCATCACCCCAGGCAAGAATCTTGTGTGGGGTGATTTCGATCAAACGCCAGGTGGTGCTGGTGTCATAACGAAAATCCCATTCATATTTATTGTAGAAATAATCGGCGATGCTTTCGACGGTGGTACGGTTAGCGACGTGGGCTTCTCCTTCAATGGAGATAACATTGGCGGTGTCTGCTAATGAGAGTGCCACATTTTGGTTGTGGTACATGTTGACAAATTTTTGGGTGTCGGAGCCTGTTGCCAGGTAAATTTTGCCCTCTAACCAGACAAACCAGACAGGAACCAGGTGTGGACGGCCGTCATGACGGACGGTTGCCAGCCAGATTGTCATTTCGCGCCCTAATCGGGCTTCAATGGCCCGCCACCGGGCCGGGTTGATGCGTCTCATACTCGTTGTTACCAGGGTCGAATGGGGTAAATTGTACGACGGAATGGGGTTTATGTCACTGAGAACGATGAAGGGGTGGCTGCATATGGATCATTCTGTTTGCAAAATTGGAAAATAGGACGCGGATCAACGCAGGTTTTTCTGGTAGATTAGGGTGAAATCACTTTGCCGGTGACTTCGCCAAACCCGACGCGGTACCCCTGTCCCTGGCAGTAACCTGTCATGGTTAAACGATCTCCATCTTGCAAGAAGCGGCGCACTTCGCCAGTTGGTAACTGGATGGGTTTTGTGCCGCGCCAGGTGAGTTCTAGCAGTGAGCCGTAGGAGTCTTCATGGGGGCCGCTGATGGTGCCTGAGGCCAGTAAATCGCCGGGGCGCAGGTTGCAGCCGGTAATGGTGTGGTGGGCCACTTGTTGCAACATGTTCCAGTAGAGGTAACGGAAGTTGGAACGGCAAATGGTGAGAGGGGTGGGCATTGTTTCGGTTTGCAGGGAGGCTTCCAGGTGGATGTCGTAGGTGTGGTCGCCCTGGGTTTGTAGATAGGGCAAGGGGAGGGGGTCTTGGGGGGGGCCGGGGCAACGAAACGGCCGTAATGCTTCCAGCGTCACAACCCAGGGGGAGATGGAGGTGGCAAAGTTTTTTGCCAGGAAGGGGCCGAGGGGTTGATATTCCCAACGTTGAATGTCGCGGGCACTCCAATCATTCACCAGGAGCAAACCAAAGATGTGGTCGGCGGCGGTGGTGGCGGGGATGGGGGTGCCCAGTTGGTTGCCAGGGCCAATGAAAAAACCCATTTCTAGTTCAAAATCGAGCAATTTGCTGGGGCCAAAAGTGGGCAGGGGGTCGTCGTTGGGGTTTGTCTGGCCATAAGGGCGGCGAATGTCTGTGCCACTGAGAACGATGGAACTGGAACGGCCGTGATACCCTACCGGCAAGTGTAACCAGTTGGGCATGAGGGCGTTTTCTTTGCCACGAAACATAATGCCGACGTTGGTGGCGTGTTCGCGGGAGGAGTAAAAGTCGGTGTAATCCCCAATGGCGGCTGGCAGATGCAGGGTGACATCTTGGAGGGGGTGCAGGGCTGTCGGACGTATGGGGTGGTCGCGCAGGGTGGGGTTGTCTTCGAGTAGCAGGGTTTGTAGCAGGGTACGGGTTTCGAGCCAATACGGCCGTCCCAGGGCCATGAAGCTGTTGAGGGTAGGCTGGGAGAAGACGGCCGTTTCTCGTAACAAGGTTTGGTCAAAAAACCCGTTGGCCTGCAAAACGGACAGATCCAACACCCAATCACCAATTGCTACACCCACACGAGGGGAAACGGCCGTTGAGGAGCTAAAGATGCCATAGGGCAGGTTTTGGATAGAAAAATGGGAGTCTGGGGAAACGGGAAGGAAAGAGCGTAGAATTGTCATGCTGGTATTGGGAACGGGTGAGGGTTTTATACGTTATCGGGATTAACTGTACTGTGCAAGGTTTAACATTCTGCTGCTGGGGATTAGAGGTTGGAGGTTGGTCAATCTCCAATCTCTAATCTCCATAAAAATGTTAATGATGCCCTTGATGAGGGCAATAAACTTACTGCTTAATCTCTAAATTGGCAAAGCTGGCTGCCAAACGTTTGATGCCAATGCCAGGAAAAGCGACGGTGACTACTTCGTCATTACCCGTTAATTTACTTTCAATAACCGTGCCATCCCCAAACGTACTGTGATGCACTTTTTGCCCAGAGCGGTAACGGGCTGTTGTGGGGGCCGGGCGTTCTTCTGGTTCTTCGCGGTATACGTTGGGTTTGGGCAGTTCTGTTCGGCTGGGAGGCGACCATCGGGTGGGGCTGGTTTGGCGGGGGGATGGGGGTGGGGAAGAAGAACGGCCGTAATTGCCAAAGGTATTAGTTGACGAAGACGGCCCCCAACTGCTGGCTCTGGACTTTGTTTGTTTGCGGCGGGCCGACACATTTAACCCATCCGTCAACTCCATTGGAATATCATCCAAAAAACGGGAAGGTACCGCCAATTGGGGTTCCCCAAACGAAGCCCGACGCATGGTATAAGACAGGTACAGGTGGTCTTTGGCGCGGGTGATTCCCACATAAAAGAGGCGGCGTTCCTCAGCCAACTCCTCCATATCATCCATGGAACGACTGTGGGGCAAAATACCTTCTTCAATGCCCGTAATAAATACCACCGGGAATTCTAACCCTTTGGCCGCGTGCAGCGTGAGCAGGGTGACAGCATTTGGGGTTTCTTCCAGGTTATCCACTTCTGAAGAAAGTGACACTTTTTCCAAAAACTCAGCCAGGGCAAAATTTGGCTCCTCTGCGGCGACATTGTAAAGTTCCATCACGTTGGCCCAGCGATCCCGCCCTTCGTCGCTGCCATCGTCAATATAAATTCGATAAGCTGTTTTATCCAAAATAAGGTTCAACAGTTCGCCGATGGAAACATTGTTGCGGAGGGTGTGCCAGGTGTGTAACATGTCGGCAAATTCCAGGATTCCCTTACCAGCTTTGCCTTTGAAGGGGTGTTCTATCTCTGGGTCTGCCCCTAATTGCAACAAAAGCTGGCCTGGCTGACGGCCGTTTTCCCCGGCCCATGTTCGTAATTCCTGCTTCGTTTTGTCCCCAATCCCTCGTGGCGGCACATTTAACACCCGATCCAGGCTCACCTCATCGGCCGGGTTATGCACCAGGCGCAAATACGCCAGCACATCCTTCACTTCACGCCGTTTGTAGAATTGTGTTGCCCCCACCAACCGATAAGGAATACCGGCCCGCAAAAAAGCCTCCTCCAACACACGGGAATGGGCATTAATACGGTACATAACGGCACACTCACCGGGTGAAACACCCTCGCGGCGCAAGGTTTTTAGGGTAGTGGTGATGGTTTCTGCCTCTTCCAGGTCGTTATACGCCTCCCGCACTATAATTAAGTCCCCTCCGGGGCGGGTGGTAAACAGGTTTTTGTCTACCCGATTGGCATTGCGCCGGATCACCGCTTTGGCTGCGTCCAGGATAATTTGGGTGGAACGGTAATTTTGCTCCAGCAACACCATCAGATGTTCGGGGTAATCCTGGCGGAAACGGTTGAGGTTGCGGTAATCGGCTCCGCGCCATTTGTAGATGGATTGATCGGCATCCCCGACACTAAAAATGTTGTGATGCAAGGTAGCCAGCCGCTTTAACAGGCCATATTGAGCCGTGTTGGTGTCTTGGAACTCGTCCACCAGGATGTAGCGGTATCGTTCCTGGTACTTTTGCAAAATGTCCGGTCGTTGATCAAATAGTAAAACGATATTCATCAGCAGGTCGTCAAAATCCATGGCGTTGTTGGCCTGCAATACTTTTTGGTATTGGGTGTAAACCCGTTTGTTGACCTCGGCAATGTAGTTGGTGGCGGTGTAATCTTCTGGGGTTATCAGTTCGTTTTTGGCGGTGCTGATGCCGTTGAGCATTTTGCCAGGGGTAAATTTTTTTTCGTCCAGGTTGAGGTCTGCCAGGGCTTGTTTGACCACTTGCTGCTGATCGGCGGTATCAAAAATGACAAAGTCTCGTTCGTAATAGGGCAAATTGTCTGTTTCGCGGCGCAATACACGGGCACAGGTGGCATGAAAAGTGCCCATCATCAGGCCGGTGGGCTGCCCGTCTAACAGGTTGGCAATGCGGTGGCTCATTTCGCGGGCGGCCTTGTTGGTAAACGTGACCGCCATGATTTGCCAGGGGGAGAGGCGCAAGGCTTGAATGAGGTAGGCGATTCGATTGGTGAGGACGCGGGTTTTGCCGCTACCTGGCCCCGCCAATACCAGGACGGGGCCTAAATCGGCGGTAACGGCCGTTTCTTGGGCTTCATTAAGACCGTGCAAAATATCCATACCGGAATTGTAATGGGGAATCCGGTAATTGGGTAATTTCAGGGTTATGCGGGTTTAACGGCCGTTACGACTGCGCTAAAGAGGCGTGGGGAAACGGGTAAACTGAGCGATTCTGCCAGTTCTACTTCTGGGGCAAATTTGTCGCGCACCGACACATTGCCAAACCCGGCCGTCTGGATGGCGGCAACATAATCCGACACATCTTCTGCCCCACTCATACAAGCCGCCCAACTGGTCAAATCTGCCCGTTCCTCGGCACTAAACCGCCCTTGTGTCACCATGTCCGACACAGCCAGTTTGCCGCCTGGTTTCAGGACTCGAAACACTTCCTGAAAAACGGCCGATTTGTTGGGGCTGAGGTTAATGACGCAGTTAGAGATAACCACATCTACACTGTTAGCAGCCACCGGCAAAGATTCGATATACCCCTGGCGAAACTCCACATTGTTTACTCCCATGCGGGTTTTGTTGCGTTCCGCTTTTTCCAGCATGGCCGGGGTCATATCCACCCCAATGACATGGCCTGTTTCACCCACCTGTTGGGCAGCCAGGAAACAATCAATTCCGCCCCCCGAACCCAGGTCTAACACTGTCTGGCCGGGCTGCAAACTTGCCAGGGTGATGGGATCTCCACAACCCAGCGAAAGCCCGGTTACCTCGTTTGGCAGCCAGCTAATGTCTGTCTGGTACAACCCGCTGCTGACACAACAACTGCTGCTACCATCGTTACAACCACAACCACAATCGGCCGTTTTCGCCGCCGGAACAAATTCATTGGCAATACGGCCGTATCGTGTTTGCACTTCTTCGTGGATTTTATCCGTAGTTATCAGGGTCATTGTTACCTCTTGTATTGATAATCATCTATATGTTCGCGCAAAAAAAGAGCGTTTACTCTTTCACTGCCTCAAACTCTGGAAAAGAAACGTTGGCAGATGGTTTACTACCGGCAGCCACATAATCCGGCGCAAAATTTTGCATTAACAAACCACAACACACCGTCACCGCATCCTGATTGAGGGTGTAAAAAATCTGTTTACCATCCCGCTGGGTGTGAACCAAACCGGCCTCTTTCAAGATGCCTAAATGATGGGAAACTGTGGGCTGGCTCACACCGCCCAGTTTGTCCACCACATCTGTCACACAGAGCCATTCACAGCACAAATGCTGCATGATTTTTTGCCGTGTCTCATCGGCAATCGCCTTGGCGAAGGTAATTGGATCCATTTTTTGAAGATTACGGCCGTTTCTACAGCTCGGCCGACATATTGATACGTATCTATTCGATATTATATAGACAAACTTCTATCTGTCAAGTGGGTTATCAAACAACCTTGACAATCCCAATTTCTTTGTTAGCATTCCCACCCCATGAGTAACTTTGTCATACAAACCGTTCGCCGTATCCGTCGTAGCCAGGCCACAGGTCTGGTTTTTAAGGTTTGCTGAGTTACACAAGGTTTTTACACACAACAGGCAACCGCCAGACCCAATTGTAGGGACTGGCGGTTTTTTGTTTTTGGCTTAATGGACGGTGAAGCGGGAAACGTGAAGATAAGTTGAGTGGTGAAACTGAGGAAGAAGGAGAGATGTTATGTCAAAACCAACGATTAACAAAATAGTGCTGGCTTATTCAGGGGGGTTGGATACTTCGGTTATTGTGCCCTGGTTGCGCGAGAATTATGGCTGCGAGGTCATCTGTTTTTGCGCCAACATTGGGCAAGGGGATGATGATCTGGTTGGATTGGTGGAGAAGGGGCTGGCGAGTGGGGCCAGTAAGGTGATTGTGGAGGATTTGCGCGATGAATTTGCCCGCGATTTTCTCTTTCCCATGATGCAGGCGGGGGCAGTGTATGAGCGACAATATCTGTTAGGTACGTCGGTGGCCCGGCCGTTAATTGCCAAATGGCAGGTGGCAGTGGCAGAAGCCGAAGGGGCGGATGCGGTCTCACATGGTTGCACAGGTAAAGGGAATGATCAGGTGCGGTTTGAATTGACTTACAAAGCGTTAAACCCAACGCTCAAAGTGGTGGCTCCCTGGCGCGAATGGCGTATCCGCTCCCGCGAAGATGCCCTGGCCTATGCCCACAAACATCAAGTGCCCGTGAAACAGACACTCAAATCTATCTATAGCCGCGACAGCAACTTGTGGCATCTTTCGCATGAGGGGGGTATTTTGGAAAACCCGGCTCTGGAGCCGGAAGAAAGCATGTACCAGATGACCGTTTCCCCCTTCAACGCTCCTGATGAACCCGAAGTGGTGACGGTGGAGTTTGAGGCCGGGGTGCCGGTGGCAGTGAACGAGGTGGGGTTGTCACCGGCGGGGATTATTGAAAAGTTGAACGAACTGGGAGCGAAACACGGAATCGGCCGAATTGATCTGGTGGAAAATCGGTTGGTGGGTATGAAATCACACGGGGTGTATGAAACACCTGGCGGCACCATTTTGTACACTGCCCACCGTGAACTGGAGTCGTTGTGTCTGGATCGGGATACGATGCACTATAAACAGCAGATTGCTTTGCATTATGCCGAACTGGTTTATTACGGCAAGTGGTACCACACGCTGCGCGAATCGCTGCAAGCCTTTATCAATGAAACTCAGAAGACGGTTTCCGGTTGGGTGAAGATGAAGTTGTATAAAGGAAATGTGATGGTGATCGGCCGTTCCAGCCCCCACAGTCTCTACCGTGAAGATTTTGCCACCTTTGGCCAAGAAGATGTCTATGATCAAAAGGACGCGGCCGGGTTTATCACCCTGTTTGGGCTGCAAATGAAGGTGAAGGCCATGATGGAAGTGAGTGACGGCGGCAAAACTCGTTACGCCGCCCCAGACTACTCCAAATTTAAGCGAGATTAACGGGTTGTTTCATGTGGAACATTACCTTGTCTTACATCCCACTGTTCACTGTCCACCGTTTACTGAAAACTAAACACCGGGTATTAACCAATGAGTAAACTATGGGGCGGCCGTTTCGCCAAACAAACAGATTCACTGGTCAGGCAACTAAACGATAGTTTGCCATTTGATATACGCTTGTATGAGCAGGATATTCAGGGCAGCATGGCCTGGGCGCAGGGGTTGGTGGCGGCCGCTGTGTTGACCCAGGCCGAGGCAGATACCATAGTGGCGGGGCTGGAGCAAGTGCGACAAGAGTTTGTGGCCGGGGGTTTTGTGGTGCAGGCAGGGGATGAGGACATCCACACGGCCGTTGAGCGACGGCTAACCGAGTTGGTGGGGCCGGTGGGTGGCAAACTGCACACCGGCCGCAGCCGCAACGATCAGGTAGCTACCGATTTCCGGTTGTGGGTGATGGCGGCGTGTGACGGACTGCTGAAACATCTGGTCGGATTGCAAAAAGCCTTGATAACCAGCGCGGAGGTTAATTTGCACCTGCCCATGCCGGGGTATACCCATTTACAACATGCCCAACCCATCACCTGGGGACATTGGGTGTTGTCCCACTTTTGGCCGTTGGTGCGGGATGTTGGGCGATTGGAGCAGGTGCGGCAGAATACGGCCGTTCTTCCCCTCGGTTCTGGGGCATTAGCAGGTACCGCTTATCCGGTGGACAGACAAAAACTGGCGAAATGGTTGGGGTTTTCGGCCGTTTCGCCCAACAGCCTGGATGGGGTGTCCGACCGGGACTTTGCTGCTGATTTTCTCTATGCCGCAGCCATGATTGGGCTACACCTGAGCCGATTGGCCGAACAGCTAATTTTGTTCAGTACGGCCGAATTTGCCTTTGTACTCTTAGATGATGCCTATAGCACCGGCTCCAGCCTGATGCCCCAAAAAAAGAACCCCGACACATTGGAACTGACACGGGGCAAAAGCGGCCGTTTAATTGGTTACTTAACTGGTTTATTGACCACCTTAAAAGGGCTACCCTCCACCTATGACAAAGATTTGCAAGAGGATAAAGAAGCCCTGTTTGCCGCCTTTGACACCTTAACCCTGCTTTTGCCGGTAATGAGTGGGGTGATCACTACTTTGCACCTGCGCCCCGAACGAATGGCAGCCCAGATTGAGCCGGGACTGTTCGCCACCGATCTGGCCGATTATCTGGTGAAACAGGGAATGTCTTTTCGTCAGGCGCATCATGTGGTGGGTCAGGTGGTGCAATTGGCAGAACAACGGGGGGTGACACTGGCTGATTTAACGTTAGCAGATTTTCAGGCAGTCAGCGACTTGTTTGGTGAGGATGTGAAAGGGGTGTTGCAGGTAACGGCCGTTTTGGCTAACCGTTCAGCGATTGGCGGAACAGCCCCCCTGGCCCTACAAGAACAGTTACAACAGGCGAAACGTGTGGTAGCCAAAAGAGATGAAAGATTTCCGCTTCGCGCCAATCTCTAATCTCCAATCTCCTTCCATTCTCAACTCACCCCCGATTCACCCACTTTTCCATCACCACTTTAAGATAGCGGGATTGGTTGGGGTTTTCGTAGAGAGCCAGGGCGGCTTCTTCGATGTCAAACGGTTCTGGCAAATTCAAAATGGCTTGCAAATAAGCTGCATCGCAGCGAATAATCGCCTCCGGCACGGGTTTTTCTGTTTTTAACAACAATGTCATTTGGGCATTCGCCAGCGACTTCCCTTTGTGGCTCTGAACAATTTGCGCCTCGCGTGCCAACAAAAAGACGGCATTGATCTCGTTTTTGGAGATGTTTTTGCCTTCGGCCTGGTACTTTTCCGCCAGTTCATCAATAAACGGCCGCCACTGTACCGACTGCCGTTGCAACAACGCAACCACTAAATCCCGGATAATGACAAAACGGGCCTGGGCTGATACCAGGCGCAACCGCTGTTTTTTCAGGCTGCTACGATACTGCTGGTGTAAGGTCAGTGGAGCAATCATCTGTTTTTGCGGTCGTCCCACATAGGTGGTGGTGCCGTCTTGGATAACTTCCACCTGATGGGGAAAACGGGTCAAAAACTTGCTAAAGCTGCCATTACCCGCTTGCGATTTTTCAAACCCCTTATTGCTCAATTCATTCATTTGCTGTTTTAACACGCTGGCTCGCACACGGGGAGTATCGGCCGTAATTAACACATCCAACGCCTTTTCCAACAACTCACTCACCTGCACCTCTGTCATCTCGTGACTGGGGATCAAATCTTCATAAAACAGGTAATGGTCACACAAACTGACAAAACTTTTGCTGGCAGTATGTTTCATCCCCACCCCAATAACGTGTTTGCCTCGTTTGTGCAGAGATTGTACCAACGGGGTGAAGTCCCGATCCCCTGTCATGAGCACATACGTGGTGTACTCGTGCCCATCAATCAAGGTATCCATGGTATCTACCACAATTTGCATATCCGCCAGGTTCTTGCTTAAGTTGTGAATCTTCACTGTAGATTGGGTGGTGAACCCGACCGTCGTCAACTGCTCCATCAAATGCCGATCCTGGCGATAATCCCCATACGAACGGCGCAACACAATACGGCCGTTTGTCAGCTCCTTCACGCGACTCAAAATAAGATCAATATCGAATGTTAAATTCGCTTGTTTAGCCCCAATCACCAAATTATCCAGGTCTAAAAAAACCGCTACATCGTTTGTCATACGTTATTCCCGTTTTCCCCATGTGCAGATGTACCATTATACTCCATTCCTCTTGTTCCACGTGAAACATTTTTGCCTCTTTTCCAGGATTCCCGTCCTCTTTTCACGTCTCACATTTCACATCCCCGCCTCCCCCCACATTTCCCATATTGCGCTTTACGTAAAGTATGTTACCATAATGTGTACACACTATGTCAACCTGTAGTTTATCCGTTCACTCAAAACAGAGGCACACCGTTCGTTGTGCAACGATAGGGCATTCCCCAATCCCCCTATCATCTGGTCGCGCACAGGAGGTAGAACATGCGTAACCTGAAACCCTGGCAAGCCTTTAAGACCTTTGCCATCCTCTTTTCCTTTATCATGAATTTTGTGTTGTTACTTGTGCTGCTGGCGGCTGCCCCCCTCATCCTGCCCATCGTCAACGATCTGGCAAAACCCATTGTGGGTGGTTTGAGCAACAGCTTCGTAGATATGAGCACCGCCTCCATCTCCCGCACCATTCAGGTCAATGACACCATTCCGATCAACTTCACCCTGCCCCTGAATGAAACAACCAACGTGGTACTGGCAGAAAAGGTACATCTGGACGGCGTGCCCGCCACCTTCATTTTGCCCGGCGGGGGTGGCTCCATCTCTGGTAACGTCTCCCTAGACTTGCCCAAAGACCTCATCTTACCGGTGCATCTGGCTTTGGACGTGGAAGTTGACCAACAAGTTCCTGTTAGTTTGGCGGTAGGGGTGCAAATTCCTCTGAGCGAGACAGAACTGGGCAAACCTTTTGGCACATTAGTTGGGCTGTTTTCACCCATTAACGATTTACTCAATGGGTTGCCGTCAAGTAACCAGGAGCTATTCGACCGCCTGACCCAAAACACCAGTGGCCCTGCAACACCGCCTGTTGTGAGCGGACAGTAAATAGTGAACAGTACACAGTGGACAGTGGACAGTGGACAGTCGTTGAATGAACCACTGAGTACTGAGTACTGACCACTGAGTACTGACCTCTCCCCACCATGACTCCCCCTGTCTGTGATTATGAAGGGTCTGATTATCGTGCCCGTTTTTGGGAGGGAAAGGGGCGTGAGTATGAAGACCGGGTAGAGCGTATTGCCCTGCGGCGGCTGTTGCCAGCTACTGGTGGTACCTTGATTGAGATTGGGGCGGGATTCGGCCGTTTAGCGGATGAGTATGCCGGTTACAAAAAAGTAGTGCTGTTTGATTACTCCCGCTCTCTGCTGCGCGAAGCCCAAACCCACCTCCGCCACGACCCCCGTTTTATCTTTGTCGCTGGCAACTGGTACAACATGCCTTTTGTGGCCGGGCTGTTTGAAAGCATCGTACAAATTCGCACCCTGCACCATGCTGCCGATGCTCCCGCCCTCTTTGCCCAATTGGCGCGTATTGCCCACCCCAACGGACAGTACATTTTAGAGTTTGCTAATAAACACAACCTGAAAGCGATGTGGCGACATGCCCTGGGGCGGCAAAATTGGTCACCCTACACCCTGGAGCCGATAGAGTTTGTGAAGCTGAATTATGATTTTCACCCGCGTTGGATTCGCCAACAGTTGCAACAAGCGGGTTTCCGGCCGGGGCGCATGTTGACCGTTTCCCATTACCGTTTTGCCCCATTGAAAAAGGTAGTGCCAACCGGATTCCTGACCTGGATGGATGCCTGGGCGCAATGGTCGGGCAACTGGTGGCAGGTAACACCTAGCGTTTTTGTCCACAACACCCACCCCACTGCTGGCGAGATAGCTGCCCCAGATACCTTTTTTGCCTGCCCCACCTGTGCCACACCGCTGGGAACGGAGGAAAACGGCCGTTTACCCTGCTCTGCCTGTGGGGTTGTGTGGTCAGTGAAAGATGGGCTGTATGATTTTAAGGAGCCAGTGGGTGGGGCAGTGAGCAGTGAACAGTGGGCAGTGAACAGTGGACAGTCGTAAAACCATCTACTGTTTACCGTTTACTGTTTACTGTTTACTGTTTACCGTTTACTGTTTACTAAAAAGTGGCCTGTTATGAAGCTGAGTAAATCCC
>CAZPEJ010000010.1:20729-22794 GCA_964585465.1 uncultured Ardenticatenaceae bacterium | reverse complement strand
GCGTGGGCATTCACCATGCGCAACTCGTGGGTGATGAGGCGTGGTGTTTTGGGGCAAAATTGAAAATCGGCCGGGGTAACGGCCGTCCACCGCTTCACCGTATCGGCCGATGGCGTGCCATAAAAAGTGGAATCCATTTCCACCGTGTCATAAAACTGGCTGTAATAACTTAAAAAATCCCGCTGGGGCAGACCGGCCGGGTAAAACACCCCCTCCCACTCCTTGTAACTAAACCCCATCGTGCCAAGATGCCACTTCATCACGACCTCTTGTAAGAATAGGCCGGGGTGATGGGTGCCATTCGATGGGTGGCAACTGAGAGGGCAGAGGCAGAAAAAAATACAAATACCACCCAGGTGATGTCCGCAAAAAACAGATGTAACAGTTGCATCCAGATAGGAGCCAGCAAATAGAGATTGAGGAAACCACCCGCCAGTTGCAGTAGAAAAATCACTTTCAAGGTACGGGCCAGGGTTATTGTTTGCGGAGACAGGCGCAGGGCAGAAACGGCCGAACTGGCCCAAACCAGATACACCCCCAAACCAATGGCAATAACCGGATGCCACACCCGCAAACGGATGAGAAAATGAGCCGTTGGAGACAAATCTTGTTGCACCCCCTCGCTCAACGTAGTGACCGGAAACAACGTATCCCCCAGGGCGGTAATGGCTCCACTGGCTCCCAATAACAACATTCCCAAAACCCCAATACCCAACCACAGCAACACCCGGCCCTGTTGCCGGAATCGTAACGTTTTGCCGCCGCTGGCCCACCAGCTGGTGAGGCTGATAGCCGCCAGCAGGAAAAAGGTGTTTATCAGATGTAAGGCGATCATCACTGCCCGCAGAGCCGAGTCATTTTGGGCTACCAGTTCCAGACGCACCAATAACGCCCCCACAGCCCCTTCGATGAGCATAAACACAAGGGAAATCACCGCCCCAGTGCGAACAGAATGCCCTTTAGGATAAGCCCGAAACGCCCAGGCAACCAGAATCAGTGCCAGCAAACCCGCCAATGCGCTGCTGATGCGGTGGCTAAATTCCACAAACATTTCATTCGTCGGGGAACGGGGAATGATTTGCCCATCGCAAAGCGGCCAATGGTTGCCACAACCAGCCCCCGAACCGGTTGCTCGCACATAGGCTCCCCACAAAATGACCAGGATGGTGTAGGCCAGCAGAAACCAGCAAAACAGGGTGAACCGTTTTTGCAGGTTCATGGCTGACCTTTGAGCCGGTTTAACTCTTCTTGTAACTGGGCCAATTGGGTTTCCAGGGCCAAACGGGTCGCTTTTTCTTGCTCGGCGCGACTTTCGGCTGCTTCTACCTGGAGTGGGATGAGAACACCTTCTTCATCAAACAGGCGTAACCAGGTGGCGGGGGTTTTGTTGTAGATGCCTTGCCAGGGGCCGATCCAGGTCTGCAAAACGCCACTCCAAAAACGGCCGTTTCCATCCGCCGCCAATGCTTCATACCGATGATTGATGTAATGCCAGCCCCAGAACTCGCCGGTATCGGGGTTGTAACAGTAATACTCCGGGGTACGAAACACCCGCTCATACAACGCTTTTTTACTGGTGATGTCACTTTCGGCCGTTGTGGGCGAGAGCAGTTCAATAATCAGGTCAGGGTAACGGCCGCCCTCCTCCCACACCACCCAAGCCTTGCGCTCCACCGTGCCATCCACCCCAGCAACCAGAAAAAAATCTGGCCCACGATAATCCTGTTTGCGTATCTGATGGCGACTGAAATAGACAAACATATTCCCCCCGGCATAATAATCGTCACGACTTTGCCAGAGAGCATGGATAGACTCAATCAACAAACTGATTTCGGCACGATGCCAGGGCGACTCTATCGGAATACCGTCCTCCGTCGGTAACTCTTCGTGAACAGGCAAGGAGATTGGGTAAGGAGGTTGGGTAAGGATTGTTTCTTGAATCATAAAAACCTCACACCGATAGTATACTTGAGAAGAGGGGTAATGCGTATGACCTGTTTACTGTGTCATATGCCATAACGATACTCATAGAGGGCATAAACTGACATTTTTATTGTGAGATTGG
>CAZPEJ010000010.1:0-20629 GCA_964585465.1 uncultured Ardenticatenaceae bacterium | reverse complement strand
CTTATGCAGTATGTTTCCCTTTTTCTTCCCTATCCAGGTCGTTCAAAATGCGTTCTAGCGGGTCAGGGGCCTCGCGGTCTACAAAACTGCGACGGGTTTTACCTCCTGTTTGTGGGTCTTCCACCAGGCCCATTTCATACAGGTGTTCCATGATCCGTGCTGCGCGTGGATAACCAATTCGCAGGCGGCGTTGCAGCAGCGACGAGGAGATATTGTCATTCTTTTGGGCAATTTCGATGGCTGCTTCTAACAAGGTGTCGGTCTCGTCCAGCAGGGCGTGTTTGGCAATTAGCGTTTCCCAGGGGGGTGGCCCAGGTTTGAAGTCGGGTATGGTTTTTTGCCAGTGGCTAACGACGTTTTCCATTTCGTGGTCGTTGAGAAAAACACCTTGCACTCGCACTGGGCCGCTGGCATCGGCCGCCAGGAATAACATATCTCCCTTGCCCAACAGTTGTTCCGCTCCCACACTATCCAGGATAACACGGGAATCTACCCCAGAGGCGACAGAAAAGGAGATGCGGGAGGGAAAGTTGGCTTTGATCAGGCCGGTAATGACATCGGTAGACGGCCGTTGTGTGGCTACGACCAGGTGAATGCCGGTAGCCCGTGCCATTTGCGCCAGCCGGCACAATGTCCGTTCCACGTCCCCAGGGTACATGTACATCAAATCTGCCAGTTCATCTATAAAAACCACAATGTGTGGGATTTCTTGGGCTTTTTTGTCTTTGGCAATTTTGCGATTGTACCCTGCCAGGTTTCTGGCTCCGGTCTGGGAAAAAACTTCGTACCGTCGATCCATTTCGGCCGTTAACCAGCGCAATACCCCCACGGCTCGGTCTGCATCCACTTCCACCTTACCAACCAGGTGTGGCAGGCCGTTAAAACGAATCAACTCCACCTTTTTGGGGTCAATCATGATGAGTTTTAACTTTTCTGGTGGGTTATTAAAAACGAGGTTGGTGATAAGGGCGTTCAGGCAAACGGATTTACCCGAACCCGTTGTGCCAGCGACGAGTAAGTGGGGCATTTTTGCCAGGTCTACAGCAACGGCCGTTCCAGAAACATCCCGCCCCAGCCCCACAGCCAGCGGGGTATTGAGTTTGTAAAAGGTATCTGATTCGATGATGGCCCGCAACCGCACAATAGCAATTTCGGAGTTGGGAACCTCAATGCCCACAACCCCGCGCCCCGGCACGGGGGCCTCGATTCGCAGGCGGGGAGCTGCCAGGGCCAGAGCCAGGTCGCGTTGCAAAGAGGCAATCTGGTTGATCCGAACTTTTTGCTGTTTGATTTCGCCAGCGGAGGTGGGTTTTTCGATGTAACCAGGTAACACCCCAAATTGGGTAACGGCCGGGCCACGCCGGATTTGGGTGACACGCGCCGGAATACCAAAATCCGCCAGGGTTCGTTCGATAATCTGTTTTTTATCTTCGATTTCATCGGCGGTTAGAGCGATGGTATGGGTTTCTTCTAACAGGTTGATGTCGGGCAAACGTTTGTCGCGGCGGCGCAGTTTGGGTTTGTCGGATTGTTCTTCTTCTTCCTCTTCTTCTGGGTTGGTTTCTTCCACTGGCACAGGGGTAGCCGGTTGGGGGGGAGCAGGCAGTGTGGGGGAAACGGCCGTTTCTGGCCCTACCCGTTGTGCCCACTCTTGTAACCAGGCAGAGACAGCACGTAAAAGATTTAACCCATCTGCCCAACCCATCTGCAATAGTAGAGCCAGGCCAGTGGCAAACAGCAGCAAATAAAAAAGCCCAGTGAGAAAGGGGCCAAAAAAATCTATCAGCGGTGCTGCCAACCCCCAACCCACCAATCCCCCCCCCTGGCCCAAATAAGCCTCGGCCAGGGTTGTGCCACCCAGTTGGTGACTGAGGGGTAAGGCGGCAAACAGCATCAACTCAAAGCCGATGACTTGTGTGGGGAGAATGTAATACGGCCGTTCCACCCGCCGCAACGTTAAATGAAGCCCCAGAGCAGCCAGAGAAAAACACAAGGGAAAGTTGCCCCACCCCAATACCCCCCACAACAATTTAGCCCAGCCGGGGCGTGAATCCACCGGACTGAGCAAAACCAACACAATGACCCCGGCTACCAAAATAAAACCTACCCCAACAATTTCCACCCGCCAGGGCAGCAAGGTATCTATCACTTTTTCGTCGAAGGTTGGGGGAGGAGGAGGTGGTTGTTTTTTAGGGGGTGCCTTCATGCAGCGATACCACGTAAACTCAGGGCCAATCGTTTGGCAGATGCGTCTACGAGTAAAATACGAGCTACCACTTTATCTCCGCGACGAACCACATTGCGTGGATGCAAAAACGCCCCTTCCGCCAGTTCAGAGATGTGGATTAACCCTTCCAATTCATCTTCTAACAAAACAAATGCCCCGTAGTTGACCACATTGGTAACAACACCTTCTACCAGTTGACCTGGTTGGTAGCGGGATTCGGCCGTTTTCCATGGATCCGCCTTCAACTGCTTCAAACTCAAGGCTACTCGCTGGTTGGCACCGTCCAGGTTCAGCACCAGCACCGATACCTCCTGGTCGGGTTTTACAATATCACTGGGGTGTGTCACCCGGCTCCAGGAAAGTTCAGAAACATGGATTAACCCCTCAACCCCGCCCAAGTCTACAAACGCCCCAAACTCGGTTAAATTTGTGACTTTACCGGTAATCACATCTCCAGGGCGAATTTTTCGCATCAGTTTTTGCCGGTCGCTGGCCTTCACTTGGGCGGCGCGTTCCGACAGGATCAAACGATTGATCTGAGGGTTGATTTCAATAATTTTGAGTTCCAACGTGCGTTCCACCCACCCTTTTAGTGCATGTATACGCTCGGCTTCAAAGTGGAATTGGGGAAAATTGACCAGTTGCGAGGCGGGTACAAACCCTTGCAACCCATTCCACTGCACCAAAAGCCCACCCTTGTTGTAACCGACAACGAGCAGGGAAAGGGTTTGATCCTGCTCGTAACACAGTTGGGCTTGCTGCCAGGGAGAAGACGGGGTCGTTTTATAGGCAGCGGTGGCGGAACGGCCGTTAATAACTTTTGCTCCTTCCCACTCATCTTCAGGCGGTGATGCCGAATGTTCTACTGATGGCTCTCGTTCAAACAAAGAAGACCAATAAGAATCATCACGCTGTCGGGTGTCATAGTGACTCATGGTGCCCATTCCGTTGACTGGCAGGCTCAAAAAAAAGCCTGAACCTACGTCTCATTAAACAACCCCTAAATTATAGTTGTGGGAGGGAAGGGCTGTCAAACAACTTATTCTGTATCCCTGCCACAACCATAAAACAACGATATAATCCAGCCCAAGTCCTATTAAGTTTTTAGTTAAGGAGTGTGGTACAGTGAAAAAATCACGCACAAAAGAAATTTGGGTTAGTGTGACCCTGGCATTTGCCATGTTTGTGGCAGGTATCTGGCTGCTGGTGCGGCCAACTGCCCTGCAACAAGAGAGTGCCACGTCACGACAGGCACAGGCAGAAGTACTCGGTTTAACGGCCAATCAAATCGCCCGTTATGCCCCTGAACCCGGCGAGGGGGATGAAGGAGATACGCTTCTCTCTATTGCCGATTATTACATCACCCGCTATACCTACCCAACAGGCGAATTTCAACAAACCTGGTTGACCGAAGCCGCCGCCCAGGCCAGCCTGGTGCCCCAGGCCCTTCCTGCGGGTGTTCATGCCCCTGCCAAGACAGACGGCCGTTCCGCCTCCCTCCTCAATTTAGACCCCTCCCAATTCACCCACCTCGGCCCCGAACCCTTGCAATCCGACAACTGCCAGGGCTGTTTTAACTATGGTCATGTTGCCGGGCGTGTCGAAGTCATTGTCAGTGACCCCATTTCGCCCAACATCGCCTACTTTGGCTCTGACGGGGGTGGTGTTTGGAAAACCACCAACTGTTGCACCGTAGACACCACCTGGACACATGTGACAGACGATCCAGGGTTATTGGGGTTGGTAATAGATGATATGGTCATTGATCCCAACGACCACAATACCCTGTATGCTGCGTCTGGTGACTTAAACTTTGGCTCTTTTTCTTTTGGCACGGCCGGGGTGTTTAAGAGTACCGATCAAGGAGAAACGTGGCAAATTTTAGGTAGCGACGTATTTACCCCTGGTTATCCCCGCCCCACCAGCTTTCCCCAATACCAGGCGATTGGCAAGGTGCGCGTAGACCCACGCAACAGCGATACAGTAGTAGTCGGCACTAAAACCGGGCTGTTTTTCTCCTATAATGCAGGCATAAGCTGGGAAGGGCCTTGCATCACCAACTCGTTTGCCGATCAACGCCAGGACATCACCGGTTTGATCGTGTATGATGACGGCAGCAGCACCACCGTGTATGCGGCGGTTGGCCCACGCGGTTTTAACACCACCGTACAACCCGACTTAAACCTGAATGGGGCGAATGCTGTTTATCGCACCACTATGCCATCCAGCGGTTGCCCGGCCAGTTGGGATTTGTTGAACAGTGGCTGGCCTGCGGGCACGGGTGGCGGTGTACCCTATCCAACAAATGTAATCGGCCGTATTGAGCTAGCCATGGCTCCCAGTGACCCCGATGTGATTTATGCTCAGGTTGCCAGCATTGTCCCGGCCGGTGGGCATTTGGGTGTTTGGCGCACCGATGACGGCGGTGATACCTGGATTCAAGCCTCCGGGCCAACCGGGCCAGGTGGTTGCAGTGGCCCTGGAACACAAAGCTGGTACAACCAGATTTTGGCTGTAGACCCCAACAATCCCATGACGGTATACATGGGAACCATAGACCAGTTCCGTTCCGTTAATGGGGGGGTCAATTTCACCAATATCAGCTGCGGTTACAATGGGGGTGAAGATTTACACGTAGACCAACACGCCCTGGCTTATGTAGATGGCTCTTCCGATACCTTGCTGGTTGGTAGCGATGGGGGTATCTATGTCTCTCTCAATGCCGATGCGGCTGATCCGAACACTGTTTTGTTCAATCAATTGAATGATACGGTTAGCACTATTGAGTTTTACTCAGGAGACATTACCAATAACTTCTCCTATGCGGCACAGCCTGGGGTGAACGCCGGGGCGCAGGACAACGGCTCTTCCGTGTATGTATGGACAAGTGGTGATCCTGGCCCGGCCCTGTGGCAATTGCAACGGGGTGGGGATGGCATGTTTGCCCGCATTGAACAAAAGGTTGGATTGCGTTGGTACCAGGAAAGCCAGAATGGGAACTTGTTTGTTTCTACCACCGGGCCCTATGGTACGTTTGTTTCTGCCAGTGGCAGCTGGGGTGGCGACCGATTAAGTTTTATCTTCCCGTATGAGATGGATAAGTTTGATTGCCCTGGGGCCATTTGTGACCATATGATTGCCGGAACTTACCGCGTATGGGAGACGGTATTGGGTGGTATTCCTGGCAGTAGTTGGTTGATTAACAGCCCCGACCTGACAAAAAACACGCTGGGGAATCGTTCGTTCATCAACCAGTTGGGATATGCCCCAACCGACAACTCTATTGCCATTGTGGGCACGAACGACGGGAATGTGCAATTTGGTTTTAACCTGGGTCAAGGGGTTGCTAACACGGCCAGTTGGGTTAATGTGACGGATGACAATACGGTGTTACCAAATCGGCCGATTTTGGATGTGGTCATTCACCCTGTAACTCCCACAATTGGTTTTGCCGCAGCGGGTGGTTTTGACAATAACACCCCCTCTACCCCAGGCCATGTTTTCCAAGTGACGTGTGATGCCACATGCAGCACCTATACCTGGGAAAATAAAAGTGGTAACTTGCCCAATATCCCGGCCGATTCCATTGTGGTGAATCCGAACATTCCCGAACAAGTTTTTGTGGGAACCGATTGGGGGTTGTATTTCACCAATGACGTTACGGCTAATCCACCCACCTGGTACCATTTCACGGCGGGTTTGCCCCCGATCATGATTTGGGACATGGCAGTAGACCGTGATGGCACCACCCTGGCGGTATTTACCCGTTCTCGTGGGGCGTATGTGTGGCCGTTGCCGGTGGATTATCAGGCGACGATTGGGGAAAGTGCTTTAACGGCCGTACCAGGCACATCTGTGGTTCATGATATTGTTTTAACCAATTTGGGGGCTGAAGATAGTTATTCGCTCTCGCTCAGTGGCTGGAATTGGCCGACAACGCTTTTGACTTCTTCGCCCATTACGGTTAGTGAGTTTTCTTCGGCCGTTATCCAGGTACAGGTAGATGTTCCGGCAAATGCTTCGTTAGATGATGTAGATATGTTTACGGTAACGGCCGTTTCCCAGGCAACCGGCAGTGTGTTGGAAGGGCATGGTAGCACCAGAGCCGTTTTTGCCATAGACTTTTCCACCTCTGGTGACGATAGCGCAGCCGGGGCAGTGGGAAGTGTGATTACCTACACCATCGTAGTAACTAATGAAGGGGATGCAACTGATACGTTTGACGTAGAAATTGGCCCCTCGGTTTGGAACACATCCGCCTCTGCGGCTTCGGTTGGCCCGCTGCTTCCTGGTGAAAGCGGCTCGATAGAAGTTTATGTCACAGTCGGAGAAGAGGAATCGGACAGCGTTGACATAACCTTTACCTCTGACCTGGATGGAAACGTTTCCCAGGTTGTTACCTTGACTTCAACCTCCATACCTGTAGGGTACTTCCTCTACCTGCCGGTCGTTGTTAAACCGTAGTTGTTGTACTATCAATAGAAACTGAGTTTCTCAGAAGAAACTCAGTTTCGTTACTCTTAAAGTTCAGGAGCGATAAAAAATATGGCAAATAGAATCTCTGAAGCGATCTGGCAAGGCACCCTGAAGGAAGGCAGTGGGGTGATGAAATTGGGTAGTGGGGCGTATGAAGGGGCGTATACTCGCGCTTCCCGTTTTGAAGATGGCCCTGGCACCAACCCAGAAGAACTGATTGCGGCTGCACATGCAGGCTGTTACTCCATGTTCTTATCAGCCTTGTTGAGCAACAACAACTTTGTTCCGACTCGCATTCACACCACCGCAGTGGTGCATATGGCGGCTGGCCCAACGATTACAGGCATTGATTTAACCTGCCAGGCTGAAGTGCCAGGAGTGGGGGCTGAACAGTTTGCCAGCCTGGCTGAGGAAGCCAAGGCGAAATGCCCGGTGTCTAAGGCGTTAGCCAGTGTGGAGATAAAGTTGCAGGCAACGTTGGTGTAGGAACATGAAACAGGCCGAAATGGGACGCGGATGACGCGGGTGTGAAGGGTTTTCGCGGATTTTTCAGGTTTGTCATTATAAAGGAACACAGAGATTCACGGAGAAGAAAATTTTTTCTCTATGCCCTTTGTGGTTATGACAGGAGGTAGTTGATGAGGACAAAACGATTGGTTTTGGTAATTGGCCTCTTTTTGTTTCCGTTGTTGTTACTGGGTTTGGTTTTAACCCATCCGGCCCATTTAACAGTGGCGGCAGAAGCAGAAACGGCCGTTTCCCTCTCCCTCGCCGTAATTAGTGAACGAACAGGATGGGTTGCCGCTTTCACTGCTACCTCCTCAGACTGCCACTACAGCCACGAGTACCGCATTTACCTTTGCCCCGATGCCCCACCTGCCGTTGTTTCTTCACCCGACCCTGCGGCGGCTGCCCGTGCCAGGGAAATGTTGGGTACCGGCGGGCTGTTACTCATTCCCGATTCTGGCAGCGACCGGGTGATGGCTTTTGACCCCCAAACGGGTGATTTGGTGTATGCAGATTTCATTCCAACGGATTCTGTCAACCTGTTTACCCCTAAAAACGCTATTCTCAGCCCGGCCGGGGACAGCATTTTGGTGGCAGACCAGGTGCGAGACGTGGTTCAGGCATATGATTTGAGTGGCCAATACCTGGGGGTGTTTGCTCCGGCTGGTGGTGCAGACCCCAACATTATGGACACCATCACGGCGGCTACTTTGCGCCCCGACGGCAACGTGTTGGTGGCGGTAACGGTGGGGACGAACGCCCATGCCGTTGTCGAGTTTGATACAGCGGGTAACTACCTGGGCAACTTTGTGGCGGCCGGTTCGGGTGGTCTGGCTTCTCCCTTTGATGTGTTCCAAAGAACGGCCGATTGGTTGGTCAGTGGCATCAACAGCAATGCAGTCCATCGGTATGACCTGAACAACGGCAGTTATATAGCCGATCTGGCAGCCATTGACAACTTCCCAGAACAGGTCGCCCAGGCTGGTAATGGCAACGTGTTGGTTGCCAATTTTACCGGAGACCAGGAAGGAGTGGTGGAGTTGACGGCTGCTGGTGGGTTAGTGGGGGTGTATAATCCGCTTACTGTGGGGGGGAATCGAGGTATTTACGAATTGCCAAACGGCCATTTGCTAACAACCAATGGCACGGGGGTGTATGAAATTGACCGCATGGGCAATGTCATAGACGTTAAAATGGTTAATGTCAATGCCCAATACATTGAATTTGTGGTAGTGACGGAGCCAAATATCCGGCTGGATAAAACAGTTGGGACAGACCCACAAAGTTGTGCCAGCACCCAGGTCATTACGGTGACGGCCGGAACAGAAGTGACCTATTGTTACACCATCACCAACACCGGCCTGTTTTCTATGACTACACATGATTTGGTAGATAGTGAGTTAGGGGTGATTCTTTCTGGCACTTCTTACAATCTGGAACCTTTTGCTTCTACTTTTCTAACACAGTCAGCCTTTATTACCAGCACCACTGTCAATACCGCCACCTGGACAGCTTATACTTCGGGTGGTGACCCGGTCACTGCCAGCGACAGTGCTACGGTGGTAGCCACAGAGGGCGTTGCGGACATCAACCTGAACAAGACGGTGGGGGTAGATAGTCATGTGTGTGCCACAACGCAAGCAATTACCGTTACGGTGGGAACGGCCGTTACCTACTGTTACACCGTAACCAACACTGGACAAACAACGCTCACCTTGCACAGCCTGGTAGATAGCCAGTTTGGGGATTTGCTGAACGACTACCCATTTAGTTTGACTCCTGCTGCCTCTACCTTTTTGACGGTAACGGCCGTTATTACCACCAGCACCATCAACACGGCCACCTGGACAAGCCATTCCATTGGGGGGCAAATCGTCACAGCCACAGATACGGCCGTTGTCGCTACCGTCCCTATTTATTCTTTGTATTTACCGGTGGTGCAAAGAGGGGATTGAGAAATTGTGGAGTTTGTCGGGAAACGTAAAACGTGAAACGTGAAATTTCTCTGGTTACGTTTTACGTTTCATTGGTTGTTAACTCTCTGAGTTCTCAAAGAACCAATAATGTTTAATGTTAACCAGTCTTTACACTTCCCAACAACCTCTCATACACCTCATTAAACCGGGGAATCACCACCCGCCAATCATATTGACGAGCAAACTGTTGGGCCGCCTGGCCTAGCTGGCGACAATTGTCGGGGTGGTGGAGCAGGTGCAAAACGGCCGTTGCAAAGGCCTCGGCCGTTTCTACCAGCCACACCTCCTGCCCATGCCGCACCGGAAACCCCTCAACCCCCACCGGTGTACTGACAATGGCCTTGCCCGCCGCCATCGCTTCAATCAGTTTCAACCGTGTGCCACTGCCAACCCGAAACGGCATGATAAACAGCCTGGCCCCGGCCAGATAAGGCTGCACCCGCTCCACCCGGCCGGTGAGGGTGATGCCTGGCTGGTTTTGCAGCCGTTGTAGCCGTGCATGGGGTTTTTGCCCCACCACTGCCAGGGTGGTTTGCGGCCGTTTTTGCTGCACCATCGGCCATACCTTGTTCACAAACCATAAAATGGCATCCACATTGGGGCGGTAATCCATTTTGCCGCTAAAAAGCAGGTCATAGGGCAATGGGGTATCAAAATGGGATACGGCTTGGGCCAGTTCTAACACATCTACACAGTTGGGAATGACTGTGATAGGCAGCCGCGAATGGGTGACAAGGGATTGCAGCCTGGTTTTGTCGGGTTCACTGACGGCGGTCACAGCATCGGCCGTTTCACACGCCCACTGTTCAAATTGGTGTAAACGGCCGATTTGTTGCCAGGAGTAAACTGCCGCAGGCCAGCGACGAGGCAAACGTAAATCAGTCAAAAAGTTACGCCGCTGCAACTCCGTCTCGGCATTGTGGTTGTCGAACAGAATGCTGGCCCGGCTGTGCTGGCGGATGGTTGTCATTATACGAGCCAGTTCAATCCCTTCCACCTGCACGATGTCGAATTGCCTTTCGTGTAACAAACGTTGCAAAACGGCCTCAAATGCTGGACTGTACAGGCGGTGGGCCATATCTGGCAGGCGGGTGGTTAAAAGTTGTTGCAGCCGTTGGTGGGTGGAACGAGCAGGAGCAGGAACGGTTTCCAAATGTTGGCACAGTTGAAACAAAGGGGCAATGGCAGCAGGATCGGCCGTCTGCCCTTCCTCCAGAAAACTGAGCAGGGTAACGGCGTGGTGTTGTGCCAGACCGCGCACAATGTGGTAGTTTCGCAGGCTGGTGCCCTGCTGCGGAGGGTAGGGTAGTTGTGGGGTAAGCAGGAGGATGTTTGCCATAGGTACCAAGATGGGAGATGGGAGATTGGAGATTAACAAATCTCTAATTTTTTGTCTTAACAATCATGTCAGGAAGTTAAGTACAACGTTAAGGTCAGTTCGGCCGTTTTTTGCCAGGAAAAGGTTTTTGCCTGGGCATAACCTGTCTGAACCATCTGTTGTCGTAAAGTTGTGTCTGTTAAAACTTGTTCAATAGCCCGCGCCCAGGCTGATTCATCGTCTGGGTCTAGCTGAATGCCCTGCGGCCCGACAATTTCGGGCAACGACCCGCGATTACTGACAATCACCGGACAGCCGCAATGCTGCGCCTCTAAAGCGGGCAACCCAAAACCTTCATAAAAAGAAGGAGTCACCAACACCCCGGCCATCTGGTATAACTGCACCAACTGGTCATCGCTGATTCCAGGTAAGTGGATGACTTGCTCTTGCAAATCTAGTTGCCTGATGGTGTCAAAAATCTCCTCGTACAACCACCCTTTTTTCCCCACCAAAACCAGTGGCACATCTACTCGTTTTTCCTGGCGCAACTGGTGATACACACGGATGAGCATGGGCAGGTTTTTGCGCGGCTCCAGCGTGCCCACAAAGAGGATGAAGGGGGAAGGGGGAAGGGGGAGGGGGGAAGGGGGACGAGCGAAGGGGGAAGAGCGAGGGGTGAAGGGGGAGGGGCGAAGGGCGAAGGGCGAAGGGCGAAACCCTCGCTCCTCGCTCCTCGCTTCTCGCTCCTCACTCCTCGCTCCTCGCTCCTCATTCCTCACTCCTCGCGCCTCATACATCGGGTTGGCGGCCAGGTGGATGGTGGTCACTTTTTCTGCTGGCACCTGGAGCAGGTTGATCAGGTCGTGGCGGGTGGCGTGGCTGTCGGCGGAGATGTGATCGGCCGTTTTGACGGCCCAGGCAATCTGTTGGTTGTAGTAGCGGCGGCTTTCGGCGGTTAAAAATTGGGGGTAGTAAAGGAAATTTAAGTCATGTACGGTAATGATGCGCCGTTTGGCCCCGCCCTGGGGTGGGATAAAGTCGGGGCTGTGTAACACATCCAGGCGGTGGGGCAGCAGTTCGGCCGTTAAGGCCCACCGTTCCAGGCGATGGTGGCAAGGTGTCCAAAGGTTGCGGCGATAAAAATTAGTGGCGGCGGGGGTGTGGGAACGGCCGTCTTTGCGGCTATGAAAAACGGTATATTGATTTTCCCGATCCAACGCTGCCAGGGCGGGCAACAGGTGCAACACATATTGGCTGATTCCCCCCATCTGGTAATATGGCAACCGACAATCCATTCCAATGTGCATAAGGCGGGATTGTAACACGTTTCACCTTTTACGTTTCACGTTATAATGCGTGTTGCCTAAAATGGCTTAATCAATATGGAGCAATAACCGCATGGCAACAAATACAACTTCAGCACAAGAACTGGGCGAAATTCGCAGCCGCCTGGAGTGGTTAGACGAGGAAAGGCGCAAACTGACCCGCCGCCTGGCAGAGATGGAACAAAAATTAACTTTGCAGGAACGAGAGCTATCGTCCCGTGAACAGCGTGTCTTGCAACTGGAACGCCAGGTTGCCAATTTTGCCGCCCAGCTATCTCGCCTGCCACAGGTAGATGCACAGTTGGGACAATTCAAAGATGATATTGTGCAAATGATTGAACAGTATGACCATCGGCGGGTGCAGTCGGAAACAGAACTGGATCGGCTGCGACGGATTGAACACGAAGCAACAGCCCGTGAAATTGCGGACATTCGTAAAGAGTTGCCCACTATTGGGCGGGTGCAACAAAATCTGGAGTTGCGGCAGGCAGAGGAGAATCGGTTGGCGGGGTTAATTGGCAATTTGCAGAACAAAGTAACGGCCGTTACCCGCGACATCGAAACCTGGGAACAATCCTTAGCCTTTTTGGAAGAAAAAGAAAAACAAAACAGCCGCAACGTCACCGAACTCCAAACCAACACTATAGAGACTAACAAGCGGTGGAGCCCCATTTACGACCGATTAGATGTCTTGGCAAGCGGCATTAGCAAATTAGAGATCAATTTCCAGGCCCTTTCATCGGCCCAAAATGACATCCGCGAAAGCACCAGAGGATGGATGGAACAAATCCAGATTGGTGAGTATGAGCGGAATCAGAAATTAGAGGGGTGGCGGCGGATTTTGGACGAACACACCAACGCCATGCAGCGGTTTAACAAAGAGTGGGTGACTTTTTCTGATCAGTACAAAGAAGCTAAAATGGCGGTGCAAACATTGGGCGAATGGCAACGCCAGGTGGAACAACAACAAAAAGATGCCATCGAACTGCTGCGGGTAGAGTCCCACCGAATGCAATCCCGTTGGGATGATTTTCTGTTAGAAAACGGCAAAAAATGGAAAACGGCCGAAGTTGAAACCGAACAACGGTGGGGGGTTATCAATCGGCAAGAACGCCAGGTACGTGAACAATTTGTCTTGTTAGAAGAAGCTATTCAAAAACTGCAACAAGAAAAAGACCTTATCTGGCGGGTCCAATCTGCCCAAACGGATGCCCTTAAACAGTGGCCGCGTATCTGGTTAGAAGAAGTCGAAAAAGCTGTTTCCCAAAACCCCAATCGTCGCCGCCAACCTGCCCTAGTCCCTGTGCCAGAGGAATAAACTCTCACCATCCCTATTCGCCGCATCGCCGCAACAAAGGAGTAAACATCCATGGTCAACTTACTACTACTCATCTTAGACATTTGGGTATTGAGTGGCCTGTTATTCTTGCTCCATTACCTCAACCCCCAGATAGGTTTTGCCCCACTTATCCTGGTTGTCGGCGCATTAACTGTCACTATTCAGGGGCAAACGGGGGTGTATATTGAGCCAATCCCCCAACTGATCCTCTTTCTTAGCAGCAATGTGTTAGTTCCTATTGTGTTGATGAGTGTCCTGGTGATGTATATTGCCAATGGCACTGTACCCGCCCGGTTGTTAATTTATGGCATTCTAGGTGTTTCCGCGCTAACCGTCATCCTGCACCTGATATACCGTCTGCACCTCTTTTTGCCCAACGCGGGTTCCTTTCGTGGGCTGGAACGAGACATCTTAATTCCTCCCCTGGACCCACGCACCACCATCGCCTCCTTGTTGGCTTTTACGGCCGATATGTTTGCCATCGCCGTGTTTTATCAGGGAACAAAAAACCACGTCCCAGTTTTGCCAGAGTGGATTGTCATTGGCCTCTCCCTGCTGGCTGGCCTGTGGACAGATGCCGTTGTGTTTAACCTTTTTGACTCTTTAGGCACAAACAACTTTATCCGTTTGCTCCCTGGTGATCTGGCAGGCAAAACCTTTTCGGCCCTTGTCATCTGGCCGCCGGTGGCTTTTTATCTGGTTAAACTGGCTCCCCGTCTGCCTGACCACCAGGGTGGTGAGAACCGCCGCACGCTGGATGTGTTATTTGGCACCTATGACCAGATGAAACTGGCTCTCATCCACACCCGCGCCGCCCTGGAAAAATCGGAAAGCGAACGCCATCGGGAAGAAGCTTATTTTCACCAGATTTCCGACAATATCCTCGAAGGTTTATGGCTGGCCGAACCTGGTAACAACACCTGTGCTTTTTTTGTCAATCCTGCTTACGAAAAAATTTGGGGATGCAACGCCACCACGATTTACAACAACAGCAACTTTTTTGCTGAGAGTATTCACCCCGAAGACCGACATCGGGTATTGGCGGGGCTGCCTGCCCAGTTATCGGGGAATTATGATGAGGAATACCGCATTGTCCGCCCCGATGGCACGGTGCGCTGGGTGCGTGACCGGGCCTTTCCCATTCGGGACGACCAGGGGCAGGTTTATCGCATTGCTGGTTTGAGTGAAGACGTTACCGGGCGTAAACAGGCCGAAAAACATTCTTTGGAACTGGCATTGGAACGGCAAAAAGTGAAGTTTTTGCGCGATTTTATTGCCGAAGCCTCCCATGACCTGAAAAACCCTCTTACAGCTATTAACTTAAAGGTGCATCGGTTGGGGCGCACAGATGACCCAGAAAAACGGCAACAGCTTTTGCAGGAGTTAGGTGTGCTTTCGGAGCGGATTAGCAAAATGGTGAATGATTTGTTAACGCTGGCCCGGCTGGATAATACTGGGGAACTGGCAGTGAAACCGGTAGATTTGCGTCAGGTGGTGCAGGATATTTGTCATACAATGCGGCCGATTTTGGAGGAGAAAGAAATTGACTTGATGTTTGACCTGACAGATGTGGTTCCGGCTCTGCGGGTGGACGAGGATGATCTGTTCCGTGCGTTGCAAAACCTGATTGACAATGCCGCCCACTACACGTTACCAGGGGGGGTGATTCGCCTGAGAACGGCCGTTTCCCCCACCGAAGCCATCATTCAAGTCAGCGATACCGGAATTGGCATTACCAAAGACGACCTGAAACTCATCTTCGACCGCTTTTTCCGCGCTGCCAACGCCCAAAAAGTTGACCCAGGTGGCACTGGTTTGGGGTTAGCCATTGTGCAAAAAGTAATCGAACAACACCAGGGGCGTATAGATGTCACCAGCACCGTTGGTGTTGGCACTACTTTCTCAGTTTACCTACCCAGGGCGGATATTAATTGAGACCAGATATGTCCTGAGAGCGAAACCCGTTTATGTATGTTATTGGCACTGCAGGCCATGTGGATCATGGCAAATCTACTTTAGTTCGGGCCTTGACCGGCATTGACCCCGACCGATTGGCGGAAGAAAAAGCCCGCGAGATGACCATTGACCTCGGTTTTGCCTGGCTCAAACTGGGCGAAGAAGAGGTGGGGGTGGTAGATGTGCCGGGGCACCGGGATTTTATAGAAAATATGCTGGCCGGGGTGGGGGGTATTGACCTGGCTCTGTTTGTGGTGGCAGCCGACGAAGGCGTGATGCCGCAAACCCGCGAACATTTAGCCATTTTGGATTTATTGGAAGTGCAAAGTGGGGTTGTGGCCCTGACCAAAATAGATATGATAGATGACCCGGAGTGGTTGGAACTGGTGACGCTGGATTTACAAACTGCGTTGGCGGGGACGGTTCTGGCTGATGCGCCAGTGGTGCCGGTTTCTGCTCGTACCGGTAAGGGTTTGGAGGCTCTCAAAGCTGTGTTGTGGGAACGGCTGCAAACCACACCGCCGCGTTTAGATGTGGGGCAGGCGCGGTTGCCGGTGGATCGGGTGTTTACGCTGTCTGGTTTTGGCACAGTGGTGACTGGCACATTGTTAGACGGCCGTTTTCATCTCGGCGACGCGGTAGAAATCCAGCCCTCTGGTTTGAAGGGGCGTATTCGTGGCCTGCAAACCCACAAAACCAAACTAGAAACGGCTCGCCCCGGTAGCCGGGTGGCTATCAACCTCACAGGCATAGACCGTGACCAGGTGAAACGGGGCCAGGTGATTGCCCGACCTGGCAGTTTGAGCAGCACCTTGTTGTTGGATGCCAGTTACCGCCACCTGCCAGATGCCGACGCACCGCTAAAACACCATATGGAAGTGAAGCTGTTTGTGGGGGCGACCGAGGTGTTGGCGCGGGTGCGGCTATTGGGGGCCACTCAACTGGAGGCGGGGGAAACGGGCTGGATACAACTGGCTTTGTTGGAGCCGATTGCTGCCGGAAAAGGGGATCGGTTTATCCTGCGCCGCCCCTCTCCCGGCAGCACCATCGGGGGGGGCAAACTGTTGGATGTTCATCCCGGCCGTCGCCACCGCCGTTTCCAGCCAGAGGTGGTAGAACGGTTAAAAACGTTGGCCCAAGGCAGCCCGGCCGAGTTATTGCTGCAACGGTTGGCTCGTCTGGGGGCTGTGAATCAAACCACGTTGTTGAAGGAGGCGGGGATGGGGGAAACGGCCGTTTCTGCCCTCCAGGAGTTGGAAAGTACAGGTCAGGTGGTGCGGCTGGAACCCTTTTTACTCACCCAAAATGGTTGGGGTCAGCTGGTAGACCGGGCGATGGCTCTGCTGCAAAAGTATCATCGGGAGTTTCCCTTGCGCCTGGGCCTGCCTCGTGAGGAGTTGCGTAGTCGTTTGAAGCTAAATACGGCCGTTTTTAACGCCTTTCTCAGTAAAACAACCCAGGATGGTTTGTTCAAGGAGCAGGGCACCTGGGTGGGGGCGGCGACACACCAGATTACCTTTACCCCCCAGCAGGAAACGGCCGTACAAACTTTGTTGCGTCGTCTGAAGGCGGCTGGCATTCACTCTCCTAGCGTCAAAGAATGTAAAACGGCCGTTGGGGAGGAGGTGTATCAGGCGATGGTAGAATTGGGGCAATTACGGCCGTTAAATGAGGATGTGGTGTATGCATCGGCAGAGTATGAGCAGTGGGTGGGACAGATTAAACAGTACTTGCGGCAAAACGGCCGAATCAATGCTGCCCAAACCCGTGACTTGTTCAATACCAGCCGCAAATATGCCATTGCTTTGCTGGAACACTTGGATATTTTGAAAATCACCCGCCGGGTCGGGGATGACCGCGAGTTATTGATATGAAAAGACCACCGCAGATTGCCATTTTGTTTATTTTGTTGCTGGCCTATGGGTTGCGCCTCTTTCGGGTAGCCGGGCAGAGTTTTTGGTGGGACGAAGTTCGTACAGTGGCTTCGGCACATAGTTCTTTACCAGAATTAGGGCGAATTTTGTTTGAAACGCGGAATCATATGCCACTTTATTTTCTTTTGATGCAGCTTTGGGTCAAATTGGGTAGTTCGGAGTTTGTGCTGCGGTATTTTTCGGTCGTTGTAGGGGTTATCGGGGTGGCGTTGATTTACCAAAACGGCCGTTTCATCGGTGGACATCGTACAGGCTGGGTGGCGGCTTTGTTGTTGGCATTTTCCCCCTTCCACATCTGGTATTCCCAAGAAGCCCGCATGTACACCCTGGTGGCAACGGCCGTTATTGCCGCTCACTACTTTTTATGCCGACTGATACACCACGATACCCCGTTAAACTGGTTGGGTTACACCCTTGCCATGATAACGGCCGTTTACACCCATTACCTCTGTTTGTTTGTTCTATTAGCCCACTACACCTTCTTCTCCCTTTCCTATCGCCACCTCAAACCCCTGTTTCGCAAATGGGTGTTTTATGGCGGCCTGGTGGGGCTGCTTTTTGCTATTTGGGGGGCAACCATCCTATCTACAGGCGGTTTTACCAATGCCGCCATCAGTTGGATTCCACCAGCGCAATGGTATGAACCCTTTTTGACACTCCTTTCGCTGGCTGTTGGCCCAACGATTGACCCCACCCAGCCACATTTTTACCTCGTTCCCCTGCTCTATCTGGCAATTCTGACGGTCTGTATTGTCACCTACCGACATGCCACACTTACCCATTCCGTCACCCTGCGGTTACTGCTTTGCTGGTTACTGGTGCCCACCTTGCTCACTTACCTCATTTCGTTGGATTGGCCCGTCCCGCAAAAACGTTCTATTTACATCGATCGTTACCTCATCCTCTCTTTACCCGCTTTATTGCTCCTCGTTTCGTGGGGTTTAAACACCCTCACCCGGCACCGCCCCTGGGCGCAGTGGGTTGTATTGGTTTTGATTGCTGTGCCTGTTGGGCTGTCACTCAACAATTTATACTTTAATCCCGACTATGCCCGCGAAGATTGGCGAGCCGCTCTGGCTCAAGTGGGAACAAGTTGGTCTGCTGGTGACGGCATGTTAATGGATGCCAGCCAGCCGTTGCTTGTTTCTTATTACCAATCACAACCTGTTGATTACAAGGTTATCCCGTTTTTATTTGAGGAAGCAGAACGTGAACGGTATGAACGGGAAGAAATGCCTCTGATGATGGAGAGCCTGGCGCAACAGTGGCAACGTGTCTGGTTTATTAGTGCCGTCAACAATGTTAATGCACACGGGTTCCCGCAAGAAAGAAATCGTAAAGTAGCCGAAATCGGCCGTTACAATAACTACAAATCCTGGTTAGATGCCTATTACCCGTTGGTAGAGGAATGGTATTATCCTGGTGTTCATCTGGGTTTGTATGATTTGTCAAAACCTGGGGAGTAGATATGTAGCATAAGGCCATCAATTGATATTCTGTTGAAGGGGGTTAGAGATTGGAGATTAAAGATTTCCCAACCCCCAATCTCTAATCTCGAATCTCAAGGAGGAAAATATGCAATATCGTCAACTCGGCCGTTCAGGTGTGCGAGTATCTGTCATTGGCCTGGGAACTAACCAGTTTGGTGGCAAAGCCGACCAAGAAACCGTCAACAGTGTGATAGACGCAGCCCTCGATCTGGGCATTAACTTAATAGATACGGCCGATGCCTATACCGGCGGCCACTCAGAAGAGACGTTAGGACATGCTCTGAAAGGCAAATGGGACAAATTTGTGGTAGCCACCAAGGTGTATATGAAGACGGGTGAAGGGCAAAACGACTACGGTACTTCCCGCTATCACATCATGAATGGGGTAGAAGCCAGCCTGCGCCGCCTGCAAAGCGACCACATTGACCTGTATCAGATGCACCGATGGGACAGTACGACCCCCATTGAAGAAACCTTACGCACCTTAGACGACCTGGTTCGTAGTGGCAAAGTTCGTTATGTGGGGGCTTCTGCTTATGCGGCCTGGCAACTGGCAAAGGCAAATTTGCTGGCAGAGTTAAGGGGTTGGACACCTTTTGTGACCATTCAATCCCACTACCACCTGTTAGAACGGGAGGTGGAAAAAGAGGTGATTCCCTATTGCCGCGAGCATGGGGTGGGGTTTATTCCTTACTTTCCTCTGGCTGGCGGTTTTCTCACAGGCAAATACAAACGGGACGAAGGAATACCTGCCGGTTCGCGGGGCGAAAGCAGCCCTTATGTGCAACGGTATTTAACGGCCGAAAACTTCACCAAAATTGAACATTTAACCAACTGGGCAGCCGAACGGGGGCATACGATGGGAGAACTGGCACACGCCTGGTTGTTGGCCCAACCATCGGTCTGTTCCGTCATCTCTGGCCTCACCCGCCTGGAACAGTTGCAGGCAAATGCCAAAGCGGGGGATTGGACATTAACAGTTGAAGAAACGGCCGAAATCAACCAGGTGTTAGGATAATAACGCTCTGCTGAAGGAGATTAGAGATTGGGGATTTGCCAATCTCTAATCTCACTGAAACCATCAGTTTATGCCCCAGGTGGGGGATCTGCCGGAACGCTGAACTGAATCACCGAAAAGGTAGCCCCTTGTGGGTCTTGGATAACTGCAAATGTACCAATTTCCCCGGCCGGGGTGGGGGGAACAAGGATATTACCACCTAGCTCTTGTGCTTTTGCTACTGTTGCGGCTACATCTGCCGAGGCAAAATACACCAGCCAACTGTTAGGAATGTTGGCATCCCAGGAAGCATCCATTTCAATCATACCCGCATGGCGACGGCCGTTTTGTTCAAAAGTGGTGTATCCTGGGGTAGATGGCTGTCCTGTCCAACCAAAAACGGCCGTGTAAAAGGCCAGGGCAGTGGCTGAATCCCGCGTTTGTAATTCGTTCCATACCAACGTATTGGGAATGTTCACCAGCTCCGCCCCGATGTGATGACGTGGCTGCCACACCCCAAACGCCGCCCCGGTGGGGTCGGTTGCCATCAGCATACGCCCTTCTTCCATCACATCCATTGGCGGAAATAGTAATGTCCCTCCGGCCGCGCTGATTTTTTCAGCAATTTCATCTGCGTTATCATGTTTGACATAGGAAGCCCAGAACGAGGGCACCCCTTGTTCCTGCATATCAGGACTCATCTGCCCACCACCTGCTACATTTTTGCCATCCAGTTTGAACATGGTGTAAACCCCACCCATTGGGATGGGTACATCCATCCCTTCCCACCCAAACAGAGATGTATAAAACGTCTTAGCTCCGGCGGCATCTGTTGTACTCAAATCTACCCAGTTGAAAACTCCATCAGGGTAACGTGTTACAGTTTGCATTTGGATTCTCCTTCTACAAGAAAATATAGTTTGCCCAACCGCTACATTATACCACAAAATAGAACATTTGGTCTATTGTTTTGTTGAAAAGCTGCAATGGAACGCGGATGACGCAGATTTGACGGGTTTTCGCGGGTTTTTCTTTGGTCTTATCCGTGTGCATCTGTGTGACCCGTGTGTTATTCGGCCGTTCT
>CAZPEJ010000009.1:0-23372 GCA_964585465.1 uncultured Ardenticatenaceae bacterium | reverse complement strand
TTCCAGCCATCCCCGCACATAAGCCAGCCCTTCCCGGCTTAATCGTGGTTCTTTGTCCCTGGCATTCAGCCCTTTGTCTTTCCCACCCCACAGATTGGTTGGCTGTAACAGAGCTTTGGGACGGCCGTTTTCCTCATCCCATTCCAACCACTTTTTCAGATCTTCCAGAGGTAAAAAGCGGTTTACAAACAATAAACGGGCCAGAGCTTCGTACTCCGGTTTGTTAATCACCCCCCATTCCCCTTTTGCCAGTTCCGTTTCCCATTTATGTGGTGCTGTGGCACGGCGTTCTAAGATATAACCACTCCCACCAGCCATATTGATAAGCCCGTCGGCTGTTGAGAGAGAGATGGTTTGCTCAAACACGGGGATGTCTTGTAAAAGGGGGTGATTGAAAGCAATTCGGCCAAATCCTTCATGCCGCCGTAGCCCAATACCCTCTTTTTCCAGAGTTTGTAAATGTTTTTTCAAAGCCGCCACATCCTTTGTTTGAATTTGCAGGTGGGCCACAGACCCCGCTTCGATGGCTTCATCGCGCCAGCGTGGCAGGTGGCGGGCAGTATGAAAGGAGTCTATGCCCCGGCTGCTGGTAAACTGTTTCACAATAGTGATGTTTTGTGCGTGGGGGGCTAATATCTCTTGTAACCACTGCTCATCAAACCCCACATAATGCCGCCCCCAGGGGTCAGTGAGGATGGTGTCTGCGAGGAGCAGGAGGGTTATATCCAATGTGTTATCGGAAACGGCCGTTACCCGTTTGTCAAATGGGTGCAAAATAAAGGGGGAAAAATCATCATCTGGTTGTATTTCCTCTAAAACAAAATGAATTAACCCATATCCCCGCTGGGTGGCTTTGCCCAGGCGCAATGACAGGAGGTTGTTTGTATCCAGGTCTGCCCACAACTGCAACTGCGGCCATGCGCCCACGTCACACTGCAACTCACCCACCAACCATTGTCCAGCTTCCAGGGCGATGTATTCATACAAATCCCCCTCATTAGCACGGTTGGTTTCACGGTTAATCTGAATGTGCATTTCCTCCCGACGGGGAGGGTTGTGGCTTAAACGTTCATCTTGTAATGGGATAAAACCACCTACGGCTTTCATTTTTCCCCCACACTCACAGGAAATAGAATTTGCGGCTTGAAACCCATTGCGAACAGGGTGGGCTTCTCCTTTTTCGCTCTGATAAGCAGGGTATTTTTCGCATTGGGATAAAGCGCGGGGGGCAGTAATAGCTGGATAAAGGGTTGATCTTACCCTTCCAACCACTGGAGCAGTAGCGGACAATAAAGTGGAAACTCGCACGCCCCCCCGCACAAAAAGCTGTACAAAGGCTTGCGGGGGCTGAGAGCGGCTATGTAGATTGAGTTTATGGGCTGCCTGGGTGGCTAAAGCACCCAAAACGGCCGTTCCCGATACCGTCTGTAATGTTTCATAAGCATTACCCGCCTCCGAACGTTTAGCCACCAACAATGGCTCTTGCAAATAAGCAATCAATTGAAACCGTTTGTAGGTATGGGTCAGTTGCACAGAAACGGCCGATTCTTTTTGTGTTATTTTTTCCTGCTCACTATCTTTCTGCTCAAGCCATTGCGCCTTAAATCTATTCAATGCTTCATCTGTTAGTTGGGCTGATTGCACACCGTCTAAAAAACCTTGAGATGCTGTGAGTTTAAATATACATTCTCCACGTCCACGCCGACGTGCTGCCCCCAGATGGCGTACCATATGAGCAGCAGCAACTAACAAAGCTGCATCTTTCTGGCTTTCTGAGGTGTTGGATGGCGAAACGGCCGTAAATTCAAACACCAACCCCCGCTCCCCCTCTTCCTCCGAAAAAAGCTGCTGAGGGGCGGAGCGGCGAGTACGCGGATTGATTCGCACCCGTGTCACCTCTTGCGAGCCTTGCCGCAAATCATCTCCTGTTAAACGTTCAGCCAGTCTGGCAGAGCTATAAGCCCACCATTTACGCTGGCGGGCAGAGCCGAAAAGCCGTTCCAGGGCATCCTCCATCGGTTGGTGGGAGATGTGGTGGGTTTTCAGCATCTCCACCAGATCACACAGCCCATCGCGCAACAACCCCGCCAACATTGTTCCACGTAACACAGGAGACTGGTCATGATCCCGCAAAAGAGCCGAATCTAATGTACCAGCCCGTTGCCCTGCCCCCACATGGTAATCTGAATAAAGTTCAACCTCAAAAGTCAGTTGGATGCTCATTGCGCCCGTTCCTCCTCATACTCGCTCAAAGGGCAGTTTAACAGTTGGGCATAGGGCCACACTTCCAGTAAATCGGGCAGCCCTTGCGCTTGCCAAGATGCTCCAGAGCGTTTGACAGCTAACCATCGGCCAGGATCATCTTCGCCCTGGCTGTTGGAGTTGCCCAATTTGCGTAAGGCATCATCCAAAATTTCACGGTGCATTGTGGAGTGAGTGGTTTCAATACGTTCCCGAACCCATTTCATTTTGGCTTCCCATACCGATTGGTCAAGTTGAAGTTTAGCCGAATCATACAACTGCCGTATCTCGGCCCGGCGTTTGGAGGGGATACGTTTGAAGATCAATCGTTGGTTTAACAATGTTTGTAAATCGCCTGCGGCAGCACATGCCTCGTCTGATAAGGGAAAAGAACTGTTTCCATTGTATTTAACCGCCCAGTAGGTGGTTAAACCAGCCCGGTATTTACCCGCTGTTTGTTTTTTTACTAATTCGCTCCCCACAATGATGTCGAAGGAAACGGCCGAAATAACCTCTTCTACCGTCTTTACAATTCGTTTTGTTTGTTTGAGCAGATCATCCCCATGTTGATGCGCCAGGCTATAGGGGTAACTTTCTTTGCAAAAAACCACACTGGCACTCATGGTGGGTAGTTTGCCTTTTTTCTCTGCTTTCTCTGCTAACTGCACGAGATCTTTCACCAATTGGTTTTCCTGCATCTCCCGCTCAAAAGCCAGGCAAAACTGACGTGCATAATCCAACGCATACGGGGCAGGCAACATCAGAAAAACATCATCCCCGGCTACAATAAGCGGCAGTAAAGGAATATAGCCAATGGTTTGCGGTTCGATAACCTCCTCGAAGCGCGAAATTAGATGGAGAATAGGGGCGGCAATGGCTTTCTGAATGGTTTCATTCACCAGTTTGGAAAGTTGCTGTAGTTCTTCAGGAGTACGGCAATAACTAAAATACATACCCATGTTATTGCCATCCGCTACCAGATAAGCCAGGTTGCGGCGTGCCATATCAAAGCAGGCTACTTCTTCAGGGGAATAGGCCCACCGTCGTTTTTGCTCATAAAGTTTTGGGGCTAAATGTCTGGCGATTTTTCCCAGGAAATCTTCGTCTGTCGGTTCATCACTTTTCGGTTTTCGCCCTTTCTTCGTAACATACCCCACCTCCTTCATGGTGTAGGCCACAGCCGACATATACTTCATCTCTCGCCTGGTTTGTTTCGGGGGTGTTCCAGATGAGGGAGTTTCGTCTCCAGCCAAAATCGGCCGATAATGCCCCGCCAGACCAAACCCAGAGGAGTCACAAAAAGCAGTTGTTGGGGCATGTGGTATAGCTATGGGCTGATGACGACTGAGTTTAATACCGTTTAGCTCCCTTTCCACTTTATCTTTTGCACATTTGAAACAGGGCAGTAGTTCACCACAATGAGAAGTGTCAGGTGGACAAACAGGTTTATCGCGGTCGTATAACTGGGGAGGAGCTACACTGATACTACCATCTAATAACAAATGGTAACTGTTTGCCAGAAAACGGCCGAATTCCTCCCCTTTCTCCTTTCCCCCAAATTCAATCCAAAACTTCCCCCCATCACTTACCATCACCTGGGTAGCCTGAAACTGTTCTTCAGCCTTTTTGCCTGCCTGCTGGCTAAATACCGCCAACAATCGGCTTCCCCCCACCACCTGCCGTTGCAAACTGGCAGCAAAGAGGGTTTGTTGAATCTTATTGACCTCTGCCCCAAATAGATACTTTTTATTCATATCGCCTCCTGGTTTTTCTGCGGAATGAAATAAAGCTGGCACATCGTTCTCAATTTCTGCCATTCTGGTCGCTCCAGGTTAAGTGGATTTACAACAAGTGGTTCAATCCCATAACGTTGTCTGATAACATCCGTCATTAACGGTTTCCACTCTGCAAGGTAGTTTTCCAGGCTTTTTTCGGCCAATGCGATAGCCTGCCGGGCTAAATCTGGCTCAATTGGAAAGTAGTTATGTGTGGCTAAATTTCTTGCATCTTTGAGCTTCTCCAAATCTGGTTGATTTGTATTGTATACATCAAGTTCAGGTAACAAATGAACAGGTTGCGCCTGAATCAGGCCATCACGTATTACTTTGGGTGTTTTTTTTACTTTCGGTAAAAGTGCATCATAGGAAACAGTCTGATTAACCCTCTCTTGAACACAATACAAAACAGCCAGGCGAGCTTTCAACAATGTTTCGTACAGGGCATAGGCACGGGCAAAAGCAGCCTTATAGGCCAACTGAGTGACAACTGGTGTTTCTTCTGTATGGGGGGTGGTAAGCCGCCTGGCACGCGCCAGCTCATCCCTGGCAAAAACTTCAATTGCTTCTGGGTGACAAAAGAAGGAAGGGTTTAACTCAGTTTTGTTTTCTTTGGGCCAATAGGAACCAAGGGCAAAAACGGCCGTTGGTACCAACCGTTTTAATTCTCCTGGCAAATCTGTTAGCTTATGAAATGCCTGCTGCAATTGCCCGTTATCCCACTCATGGCAAATATGGAGAAATGTTTGCAGGTCTTTCAAAGAACTTCCGCCCAAAGCTGTTTGTGGGATGGCATGGTTTAACAGTTGTAAAGCCCCGGCAAAGTCATAACGGGTGTAGCGGTCCTCAATTTGCTGCCATACGTGCAGCATGAGCTCGTCTAATGGGCTTTTTATCTGCCTAAAATGGCAGGTAAACCCTAATGGTTGTTTGTTTTCGCCCTGTTTTTCGGTGTCTACATAGTTGATGGTGGTTTGGGTATAAGCTGCAAACATAAAAGCCCCTGCAACCATCGTCTTTTTGGCTCCTGTAATATCTATCACCACATGCCGATTTTCTATACCAGGGGGTTCCTGCAATTTTTTACGCAGGTGTTCAAAAACCTGTGTCGGATCATCAGGCACGGGGTCTATATTTCTTAATGTTGCTAAATTCCCAATCTTCCTTTTTTTCGCGCCTGGCAATTTTTGTAGGAGGTGATAAAAACTGCCCCACATTTCTCGGCTGGAGTTTTTATCATCTATATCTCCATAATACGTATTCACAATCGGAATCAAATGGGTTGGTTCGTGCGCCCAGATGCTTTGTAACAATGGCTCAAACGTTTCCCCTAATAAAATAACTAAAGTTGTGTTAGGGAGCGGGAAAGGTAAACGGCCGTGTTTTTGTGCGTACTCCATTTCCAACTGCAACAAAGGAGGATGGGATCCAGTTTCCCCTCTCAATTTGCTGTTTTCCAAATAAAATCTCCAAGCCTTCTGCTCCCCATTTGTACACCGATAAAACTCATGGTATTCCTCAGTACGACTTCTAAGATCATCATATTCTGCTTTTTCGTCAGCTGCCATATCACCCTTCTCCTTTGCCTGTTTCGTTCAGGCTAACCACTCCCCGCGCTGCTGAAAATAGGCCCCAAATTCGGCCGCCAGAAACGCCCGCATGTTCTCGCTGGTGTTTTGTGCTATATCTGCTGGCATATCAGTAATAAACATCACGTACTCCCCATACAAGGTTGTTAATTTGTTAGCCACCGTCTTGGCAGCTAACTTTTTTTTCAGCCGCCCCCCAATCTCTTCGTTGCTCAATCCCTGAGCAATACCCACCAGGATTTGCCGTTCATCAAAGGCCAGATCGCGCAAAAACTTTTCCTTGCGCTGCACATCCATCAAATGTAAGTAGTTTTCCTGCGCCTGCACCATGTCGTAGGGGTCGTTGCTAGAAATAAGCATCCCCAACACAGGGTTCAAGGTGCTAATGGAGATAAAGGGGATTGGCACCAGGGTGCTATGTTGCCCCTGGTCGTGCATGGCCTGGCTATCCATAAATTCATAACGCGACACCACATGCCACAGCTGGTCGCCTGGGGTGAACAAAATTTGAGCGGCGGCCATGGCAAACACCGACATACTTTTGCGTCCGCCGGATAAGTTGAAATGGATGATGGCTCGTTGTGCTTTATATGTCTGTATCACTTGAAAAATGGTACGGAAGGCAGCCCGTGAGTTGACCTCGGTTTCCACGTCTTGTACAGGCACCAGGTTGACAAGCTGACCAGGTTCTTGCTCCTGGCGTTGAATGAGAACCCGTCGGTAACAAAACTGGTAATAAGTGTTGTGCAGGCAGTAATCAGCCTGCCACAGTTTGTTGCCCGGAGAAGATTCTCTGGGGCGCAGGTTGAGAAACTCTTTGTCTAGCTGTTGCACAGTTTGGTGCATGTCGCTAAACCTCATGCGGGGCTGGGCTGGCCCTGGTTGGTCGTCTGTGTGAATGACACACACTTCGGCAAACGGATGGTGGGGGAGCAGTTGGTCGAGTGCCAGTGTCACCACCTGGGGAGCGTTTCCCAATGTGGCGATGTAGACAATCGGCCGTTTTCTGAAATCAACCATCTTTTTTCCTATAACTGATACAAACTTACCGGCTGTTTCCAGGAAACCTTTCCCTAAAATCGGGAATTTCTTCTTTTGCGAACCTCCTAACCTGAAACCAGTAATGTTTTACTGGCCTGGCTGGTACTTTTGGTGGCACTAGCCGCAATCCTCATGGAGGTTTTATGTCCCGCTATAACTTTGTTTCTCGTGTACAGGTATGGGTTCTCGCCGGGTTGCTGTGTCTGGTAATGGCAACGGCCGTTTTATCTATCAGCACCACATCCCACAGCCGCATTGCCGATGCCGCCACATCAACCCCTACCCCTACGTCAGCCCCAAACGGTTGGACTGACCCCATTGGCGGTTAATATCGAGTGGAACAAGAAACCGAGTTTTTTGAAAAAACTCGGTTTCTGCCCAGTCCTCTTACCCCGCCCCTGGCAACTCCTGTAACCACCACCACACATCATTTGCCTTTTTGTGTTTCATCCCTGCCAAAATCTCTTGAGCCTCCTGTCCCAGGCGGCGGGCTTCTATCACATTCCCGCGCCGCGCCGCCAGTTGAGCCTGCCCATACAAACTAAAGGCTACTTCTCGCCGCAAATTAACCCCCTGGGCAATCTCATAAGCCTCCTGGAAAACGGCCGTTGCTTCCTTCACCATCTCCTGTGCCAGATAGTTGTTGCCCATCTGGTTCAAAATCACACTCGTATCTTCGGGGAAACCCAATTGCCGCGCCTGCTCCAACGCCTCTTTGTAATGCAGCCCTGCCTGGTGGTGTTGCCCGCGCAACATCGCCACATACCCCAAATTGGCCGACTGGCGGCAAACCTGTACCGCCAACCCACTGCGCTCTGCCAAATTCAAACCGGCGCGAAAATGAGCAGATGCCTCGGCATAATTGCCCAGGTAACAGGCCACCAACCCCAAATTACCCAACAATCGGCTGCGTAACTCCTTATTATCCAGTTGTTCTGCCAGTTCCAGCCCCTCCCGGTAATAACTTTGCGCCTGGGCATAATCCCCGCGCCCTTCCACCAAATCCCCCAGGTTTTGCAAAATTCCAATCGTCAAGGGCATGTCGGCCGTTTGCCGCGCCAGAGGTAGAGCCTCTTCATAATAAGGAGTAGCCGTTGCCAAATCTCCTTGAACCGCAGCCAACAACCCCAGATTTGTCAATAAAGAAGCGATTTGTGTGTAACTCTCAATGGCACGAGCATGAGGCAACGCCTCCAAATAAAACTGGCGGGCTTCTTCAAACTGACCGCGCCGATGGGCCAAAGCCCCTAATTTCATCAGCAATTCCCCCATTTGCTGCGTATCCGTTACTTGTCGGGCCAACACCAACGCCTCCTGGTAATAAGTTTGTGCTTGCCCGCTATCCCCTTTTTTCATAGCAACATACCCTACCTGGTGTAACAAGTTCATCAATCCTGGTGTGTTTTGCAGGTTTCGAGCGATAGAAATAGCCCGATATCCCCATTCGTAAGCCACTGTTAACTGACCTCGGTTTTGCAAATAGGGGTAGAGGGCTAAAACGCTGGCAACAAGTTGTGTTTGTAACCCTGTAGCGATGGCAGCTTCCAATGAAGCCAGAACATTACCTATTTCGCTATCCAGTTCAGTGTAACTGGGTGTTTGTTGTGTCAAGTAGCGGGTAAAGTAGCAGACATACCGTGTTGGCAAATCGTCGGGTTGATGTTCCCTGCTATACGTTTGTAGTAGTGGGTGAAGCTGAAAACGGCCGTTTTTGCCCACCTGTACCAATGAAAAACCACACAACCGACGCAACCCATCCTCAACTTGAATCACCGGCAAACCACTCACCCCGGCCACCGCTTCCACCGAAAAATCTGCTCCGCCGAAAATACCCAATGTGCCAAAAAGCTGCTGCTCTATTGCGTTGAGTGCCTGGTAACTCATTTCAAACGAAAGCCGCACCACCTGATCCCCCCGGTTCAACAAATCTAGCCGATGATCACTTTGTTGTAATCGGGTGAGTAACTTCTGGGCACTCCATCCAGGCTCGTGTTGCAGACGGTTGGCAACGATGTTGATAGCCAATGGCAGATGCCCCAACAACTGGGCAATTGTTTGAAAGATTGTTTGTTCTGCCTCTACCCGTTCTGCACCTAAAACCCGCCGGAATAACAACAAACTTTCAGCTTTAACCGGGTCAAAAGGCGTTAAAAGAATACGGTAGGCGGCATCTAAGGTACTCAGGTCGTGTCGCCGACTGGTGATAAGCACCGCACACTGCCCATCCGGGGGTAACAATGGGCGTACCTCTTCGTCACTGGTGGCATTGTCCAGAATTAATAATGCCCTTTTTTCAGCCAGCAACTCTCGCACCTTGCTACTACGAGTCCCCAAGTCTGCGTAAGGTGTCACATTTACCCCATACGCGGCGGCCAATCCCGCCAGGGCCGACATGGTATCGGTTTGTTCTAGTCGTACCCACAAAACCCCGTCGGGGAACTCATCACGCAGGGCATAGGCCAGAAAACTAGCCAGGCTGGTTTTACCCAGCCCGGCCATCCCCAGAAGGCAAGACACGCGGTGTGGCTTGGGAGTGCGGAGAAAGCGGCTTAATTGAGCCAGAACAGCGTCACGCCCAACGAAGGTGGGGAGTTGAGGGGGGGCCTGGAAAGGGAACGGCCGTTTTTCCTCCATCACTTGCCAGGAAACAAACCAGAGTTTTTCATCTGGGTGTTTTTGGCACAAAACCCAGAGGGAGGAGTGCCCGGCAGTTTGCAACAGCCTGTCTACTTCCGTTTCGTTTAAGCGTAATACCGTTGCCAGCTTCAGAATATCAAGCCAATTTCGTGGCTTTTTCACTTCACCACGCAGCCAACGACTGATGGTGTTGTGAGCTAATTGATGGGATGCGCCAAACTGAACGGCCGTTGCCTGGGACAACTGTCGGGCATGACGGCCGTCTTGTTGGATATACCGTTCCAATTGTGCGGCAAAAGGTGGCAACGCACTCATCAATTTTCTCTCAAGCTAAAGGTATTCTAAAACGGATTAAGCAGAAAATTGGCACATTTTGTGCCGCTTTGCAACCAAAAACGACAACTCAGGTTAGTATACCAGGAAATGCCTGGTTGACGAAACCCACAAACGCGCTGAAAGCGTTATACCGGCATGAAAGGCTACAAAACCCATAGAACCACACTAACTGTCGAACTTGGGAGGGACAAAAATACTTGACCTGTATAATGATGGCAATTTAGTTCCAACCACTTCGCATACACATTAAGGCTCCCTAGCCACCAGCACCCACCAGAGGGAACGGGAGGTCGCCCGGCCGTTTGCCCGATGTGGTGTGTCATCCTGATGCCAATATCGGTCTTTGCTGCTGTCTCGGTTGTACACCCTGGCCGCCGCTGCTCCAGTGGGATGGAAAAGCCGATTCCGTCTCAGACCGTTCCCCCGCGCCTGTTGTGTCACAAGGGCTATCTGTCGGTTTATCTTCCTTTGCCGTCCCTTCGAGCAGGGCTGGTGGCAACCGGTGTAACTGTTGGGCAGATGCCAGGCCACATAATGCCGCTTTTCTGGCCCTTGCCGCCCCTGATGGTCTATGAAATCGAAAACGGCCGTTCCCTGAAACCAGGTTCGTTGCTGCACGGCTTCGGCCGTATATCGCTCTCCAATAGCCATGTTCTGTCGGCTGACAATACCAGCCGTTTTGTCATAAGCTCGTTGGGTGCGGGCGGGCACATGGGTGACTTTTTCCAACGTCTCACGGCTGATGGGATTGTGGCATTTCCGGCCGCTATGAAAACTGGCATAGAAGTGGGCTTTCACCTCCCCCACCCCACCCAGCAGCACCGAAACAGGCAGAGCCACAGAACGGCCGTTGAGCCGCCCCACCCCCAATGCCACCGCCACCTTCCCCACCGACCGCAACCACAACTGCTCCCCATCTCGCTGCCAAAACACCCCCTCCCCCGCTTTGAGTAGTTTGTTCAATTGCCGTTGTCCACATAAGTAGTACGGGGTTTCTGGTGTGGTTAGGTGATTTCTGATAATGGTTATACGAAGAACTCCGCAACCTACCCTATCCATATGGCGTAGCAACAACCACACTCGCCCAGCCGCCACCTGCCCCTGCCCCAACATAGCTACGGCCAGGTCAGGGTACAGTTTGATGGTTTCAGGTTTCAGGTTTAGGGTTTCAGGCTGAAGGTTTAAGGTTTCGCTCCTCGCTCCTCGCTCCTCGCTCCTCGCCCTTCGCTCCTCGCCCTTCGCTCCTCGCTCCTCGCTCCCCCCCCTTCGCTCCTCGCTCCTCGCTCCTTGCCGCAAAACGGCCGTTAACGCCCCACTCCCCCACCCCAAATGAGCAGGTAAAAGGTGTAAGGGAGCAGATTCGGCCGTTTCTAACACCGGTGCAGGGGCAGCCTTAGAAACCTGTTCTCTGGCGCACAAATTCAAAGTTGCTCTTAACTCAAGCAAACGCTGATTAGCAGCCAGCAAATTAGATGAGGGGGTAACAACCGTCACGAGACAAGCAAAACCAGACCAGCCTGATGGAACAGGTGATCCATTGACAGCCAGATCTGGCTATGCTATCCTCCTGGTAAGTGATATGGGCAACTACCAGGGGGCAAAAACCCCCCATCCCCAAACAAAGGGGCAAATTGCTAAAGATTTGACCGCTCTAGCAAATAAGGTAGTTGTAGATAGCAACACAACAGCTAAGTGATGACCGCACTTAGCTGTGTTGTTTTTTGGCCCGTTTAATTGTCTGGTTTAGACCATTGGGCCAAATCTTCGTCGAGTTCTGCTAAACTGAGCAACCGAACCCCAACCGAACGCCTTTTACGTTTAGCCCGCCCAGCTTTGTCACCCAACACAATTGTTTCTGCCTGAGCCTGAGCATCTTCACTCCAGCCGCTAGAAGCAAACCCGATGTAAAAAACAGTCCAATCTTCATCTTCCTCTGGGATAACCTGAGCCGTTCTTTTAACTAACTCCCGGATTTCATCCGTAGAAGCGGGCTGTGAACTCCAATGGCAGCAGCCTAACACCATACTTTTATTGGTTTCGTCAATTCCAACCACTTCAACCGCAGAGGTGCGCTTCCATTCACTACCTACATACTCGATAGAGATTGGAATAGCATCATACGCACTTGCCAACAACACCCATTCGCGACACAACTCCTGCCAGGTATTGGAGCCAATAAACTCCGGCAAACTTTGTTCTATCGAAGCCAACATCTGTTTTTGCTGGCCTAATGCCAGTTTAGATTGATAAGCTGCCAGATAGCGGTAATAAAAACGTAAAAAAGGATCAGTGACAAAGTAGCGACCACGTCGGGATTCGACCGACCGTTCTGTCACTGGGACACGTCGCTCGACAAAACCTGTGTCACGCAAAATGCTCAAATAGCTGGACATGTGACTACTAGATAACCCATTACGATTGCCAATATCACTAATTGTTTGTGCCCCATTGGCAATTGCCCGCATAATGCCTACGTAGTTGTAAAGATCGGTAATAAAATCTTGCAATAACAAACGTGGCTCATCTAACATCCAGGTATTTGAGGGTTGCAATTGCAAACGAAGATTCTCTAACACAGGCAGATTGGGGTCTAATCGTTCCCAATAAGCGGGAACACCACCCCATGTGGCATAAATCAGCACACGTTCATCTGCGGAGTAAGCGGGAAAGTATTCGCGGGTAGCAGTAAACGGCAATGGGGGAAGCTGTAATTGAGCAGTTGCCCGGCCGTAAAGCGGGGCCTGGTATGACAACATCTGTTTTTGCATCACCCCCATCAACGACCCAGACAATGCCAACATCACGTTGGACTCTTTTAACCATTGATCCCACACTTTTTGAAAGGTTCCTGTGATAGTTGGGCTAATATCAATCAGGTAGGTAACTTCATCAATAAAAAGAGCGATGCGCCGTTCACGAGACAACAAAGCCACTTGCCTGAGGGCCTGCTCCCAGTTGGCATAGGTAAAATCTTCCGGGGCTACCGTGTCGGGGTCAGCAAAATTAGCCAGGGCTTGGGAAAAAGAACGTAACTGATCAACGGCCGAAGTGGGTTCGGCCATCCAGTAAAGGCCATCTTCCCCTCGTTGGCGCAACCAATGGGTCAACAGGCGGGTTTTTCCCACGCGTCGCCGCCCATACAAAATGATCAGGGACGAAGAGTGGGTTCTCCAAATGTTATCCAGAAGGTTTAGTTCACCAGAACGGCCGATAAAATGTTTGACCATTGTGTTTCCATTATTGCATAAACGCAATTATAATAATTGCGTTTATCTTAATCAAAACAACTTCAATTGTCAAGTGATCTCTTGATCTTTTGTTCTGGTTTGTTGCGGTATTACCACAATTGTTAATCAGGTGGAAGGAGGCGGAAGGGAGTCATTTTGCAAGGGAAGGTTTAAAGAAACGGGGGAATTTAAGGCGGGGTTTCACAGAACTTAATTAGTATAATCGAGATTATGATAATTTACATTATGTTATTTGGCGGGATTTTCACTTCACTACACGCATTATCCCTTTTGTTTGGGGAACATAATACCATTTAGTCTAATTGATTTTATATTAAACCCATTTCAGAACTTTGTCAAGTATTTTGTTGTAGTCATACATCAACTTACTATGCCTTTTCTTGATTGGCGTTCAGTAAACCTGTCAGCCAGTTTTCCAAAAACTGCATCGCCAGTTCATAAGAGCTTTGGGGAATGTCTTCATACCTGGCACGTTTTGTTTGTAGGCTTAATGCTCGATACACTTCCATGTGGTGGCTTTTGCCTGGGTTATGGCGCGACATTTCATCGGCGATCCGTTTGACTAACTCTTGAACCTCAAAGGCTTGTTCTTTGTTAAGGGTTTCCCCAGGGGTTACCCGCCGTTCCAGTGAAGTCAACCTTTTATTCATCTCACCCACTACTCTAGCTGCGGCATCTAATCGGGTTTCTACGGTGGAGGTGCGCTGTTCGATAGTAATGAGTTCATCTACCACCCGGGTAATGGCGGTGCTCATCCCCCGTATTTGTAACAAAACGGCCGTTGTTGCAGACCCTTCTGGTTCCGGCGAACGACTCACAAAAGCCTGCTGCAACACCCGATAACATTCACGTCGGTAACGGGTGATCCGGTCTTTGAGTTCTGGGCGTACCTGGTTGGCTGTGACCCCAAACAGCCACCCATTGAGAAAATCCAGCGGTAAACAAAGCATATGGCTGGTTTTGGGCCTTGTTCCTTCGATGTCTGTTGCCAAAATGGCAACGGACATTAACTCGCTGTCAAGCACTTCATCTCGTTTTAATCGGCGGTATTGCGCCGACCAATCTAACCCCAGGCTATCAGCAATTGGCCGCAAGGGAACATATACCTGTTGTTCTCCTGCCACTTCTACCAAAACGGCCGTTATCACATCCTCATAAAATTCTACCCGCCGTTGCTCAACTGGTACCAATGCTTTTTCGTTCATACAAATTCCTTGGGATAGTTACCGCCCGCTGTCTAATGAGTGTCAATAAATCCTGGAAAATCATATCGGGAACGGCCGTGTCTGGCAATGAAAATTATACCGTTATGCGAAGTGATTGGTTGTACTGTTTGGAGATGGGAAACGGCCGCTTTCGCCGAAACTTACATCCTATCTCCGCAGCCCTCATCAAAAGAACCACAAAGACAACTACTATTTTACCATCCCTCCCCCACCCCACTCACCCCATCGCCTAAAACCGTGAAAATTTGCGCTGTAGCACAAAATAATTTTTTACGGACAGATGAGAAGGAGGTGCATATAAAAGCGTTTTTAGGGCAAATATCGCGGGTAGTCAAAATTGGCGTTCCATTTGCGTTCCAGTGCGTTCTATGGTATTCTCTCGAACGCAGATGGAACGCTATATCACGAAATCGGAGGCTAAACAAATGGCTGCAAAAGTATTTTCTGTGGAAAATCGGAAGGGGGGAGTAGCAAAAACGACAACGGCCGTTATTCTTGCCACCGCCCTGGCGCAAAAAGGGCGTACCTTATTGGTAGATACAGACCCCCAAGGGAATGCGGCACATGCGCTGGGGGTGAATGCAGGCGGGCGATGTTTAAGCCAGTTGTTGTTAGAAGAGGCGGATTATAAAGATGTGGTGATGCAAGGCTGGACAGCAGATGGCCCGGAACGCCGGAACCTGTTCTTGATTCCAGCCAGCGACCGCTTAACATCGGCCGTTGCCCAACTGGTGGAAGGGATTGGAGCCATGAAAGATATTGCAGAAAAAATGCCAACTGCTATGCGCCGCAACAATAACCCTATCCCCACGATTGCCGACTACTTCCATGCCGCCCTTGATCCCTTAAAAACCCACTTTTCTTATATCATCTTGGATTGTCCGCCCAGCCTGGGTGAATTACGAGCTGCCATCCACAGCTTTGCCCATTACGCTATCGTTCCCACGCGCACAGAAGATTACCTTAGTGTGCGGCAGACAACCGAACATACCCAAAATATCCTGGATGACCAGAAGGGTGGGGGGAGTGTGCGGTTATTGGCAGTTGTGCCCACCTTCGTTCAGGCTAACCATTCATTGACGCGGGAAATGATGAATCAGCTACGACAGGCATACGGCCGATTATTGACCTCTCCCATTCCCTTAACAACGGCCGTTGCCAGCGCAACCGCAACCGGCAAAGGGTATACCATCCTGGACACAGAACCAGGTCATAAAGCATCCGAAGCCTACCAAACATTGATTAACCGGGTGTTGGCCGTTTAGGAGGTGAAACATGACTGACGACTTTTTGAGCAAAATAGAAAGGCCAGCCAGCAAACGGCCGAAAAAACAGTTTGGGAACGCGATTGCCAACGTCACCACTCAGGATGTGAACCGGGCAGCCGGGGGAAACGCCGGGCGGCACGGCAAAAGGTATCAGATGACCGTGCGGTTGGAGGGTGAAACGGCCGGGGATATTCTGACTGAGATTCGGCAATGGGCTGATGAATTAGGTACATACCAGGACGACGTAAAACGGTGGTGTTTCATGCGTGGCCTGGAAGCATTACGGGAGGGGGAACGCCCCCAAACAGAACCACAACCCGCCAAACGTAAACTGCGATAGGGTGAAACCTTCCTGAAACCCTGGTATCAGTACCCTGTAATCAGTATCCAGTAATCAGTAGGGAATTACCAGAGGAAACGTATCTTCAAAAATCTAATGAGAACTTACAAAAACCTGTATTAGTCGTTTGTCGGAAAAGTCGCAATGGAACGCGGATGACTCAGGTTTGACGGGTTTTTGCGGATTTTTTCTCTGGTCTTATCCGTGTGCATTCGTTCCATCCGCGTGACCCGCGTGTTATTCTGCCGTTCTCCGGCAGGTTGTTAGCAGTTTTTGGTAGGGGCGGGGAATAATCATTTCGCATAGATGTGTATCATTTTACGAAACTACGTAGCCAGAAACCTACCTTATGCCAGGTTGGTATTGGGCAGGTGGCAAATACGGCCGAATTTTATCCCCCCGATAAAGAGTTTGCCCGCCAAATGATGGTCATTGCCTGCATACAGGTCATGTTCCGGCAAATCATCCTGGCTGTGGTGGTTTCGACCACCTCTATGGTAGCTTGAAACGAACGGTTGTTCGTTATATACTTTTGTTTAACTGGTTCACAACGAGGCACACTAGCAGCTTGTCGGAAAAGTCTCGATGGAACGCAGATGACGCAGGTTTGACGGGTTTTCGCGGATTTTTCTCTGGTCTTATCCGCGTGCATCCACTCCATCCGCATGACCCGTGTGTTATTCTGTTGTTCACCAATAGGCTGCTAGCAGAAGGATGTCAAATTGACAAAAAAACACACCTACCGGAATAAGAATACCCCTGCAAAACAACCACTATTACAACCAGAAAGCCAACAGTCAGATAAATCGCCCCATCACCCCCACCAAACGCCCTTTACCCACCCAGCATCCCTTCCTGCTATGTCGTTAACGGCCGATAAAGTCTTGCAGCTTCAGAGCAGTATTGGGAATCAAGCTGTACAAAGGTTTCTACAAACTCATCCGCCAGATCATCAACCAGTTCAACGATCCCCTGAAGGCAAACAGTCTCCTGTTAAAGAGTCTTTCTGGCATATGACAAGCCAATTTGTGGGCGCTCCTCCAACCTTCATGAACTGGGGTGGGGGGATTTTATGCAAATCTCCGGTATTTTCCGTCGCTGGGACAGTGGCGGTTTCTCCTAACAAAACAGACGGTGATTTGACAGTGGGATTCATGCAAGCATTGGTCAGTTATACCGGCCCTAAAGGGCGTTATTGGGATGCAGATGGCAACCCATATATGACCGTATTTGCACCTTACGCCAGCCTACCCTTGAAAGACGGAGATTCCGATACAGGTGGCATCTTTTATGGCCCAGAGGCACAAAGTGTGATTGATTCAACTGTTGTGACGGTGGCAATGGGGGATCAGCCGCAGACAAGTCTGCCGTGGAAAACGCCTGATGGAAAAGGGAGTTTGCAACAAATTGTTGGTGAGCAGTCGTTTATCACCTGGCTGGTTGTGCATAGCGATACCACTGGAAAGATTTATCCTCTTCATTGGATTAATTGGCGGGTGGGTTGGTTTTCGGCCGTTGATGAGTCTTTGCCTTCTGGGATACCGTTCGATTTTGGCATGATAACCAATTATGGGGAAGGTCAAGGGCCGATGCCCCCTATCCGTTCGGGGGCTGTTGCCAATGCCAGTGGTCGGCCCGCGCAATGGGAACCCTGGACTGGCTGATTTTTGGGGAGGGTATGGTGTTTAACATACAAATGACGAATGGGGAAGTGAGGGAAACGGCCGTTTTATCCTCAAGCTAGTTGTCGTACTGCTTTTTGGTTTGTACTCATTTTGCCCCATTGTTTTTTGTGGAAGTCTCCACCGTGATAACAACATGGCCCTTTTTGTGCCCCTGCTCAACATAACGATGCGCCTCGACGATTTGCTCCATCGGATAAACCCGGTCAATAGCCGGTTTAAGTTTGCCCAACTCGATCAATTCTTTAAGCAAAAGCAAGTTTTCAAGTTTATCACCACCATCTGAGTCGGTGTGAACGTTCAAGTAAACGCCACCTGGTCTAAGCCCCTTTTTACCCTGGGCAGGGGAAAGTTTGCCAACAGCATCAAAAACCACATCATAGGTTGCGCCGTTTTGGGTAAAGTCCTGACGGGTGTAATCTACAACCTGATCCGCACCCAGCGATCTCACCAAATCCAGGTTCGCGCCACTACACACCCCGGTCACGTCGGCCCCAAAATGGTGGCTGGCAAGTTGCACCGCATACGTGCCGACCGCGCCAGAAGCACCATAAATTAAAACCTTTTGTCCGCGCTGGATTTTTCCCTTTTTGAGGCAGTGCCAGGCTGTTTGCCCCGCGCCGGGAATAGCGGCAGCCTCCTCATAGGTAAGATTGTCTGGTTTGAGTGCCAGTACCCCATTTTCAGGCAAACATTTGTACTCGGCATAACCTCCAAAATTAACGGCAAAAGTAGAGGCAAAGATCGAGTCACCGGGTTTGAAGCGAGTCACCCTCCTACCGACGGATTCAATCTCTCCAGCCAATTCCATTCCCAAAATAGGGCGTTTGGGTCTGCGCCATCCCAGAAAAAGACGCGCCATGAACTTTTGCCAGCCAGAAACAGGCAGATTGAAACTACGCATAATAGTGTCACCGATAGTCACCGTAGTAGCGTGAATTTTGACCAACACTTCCCTGTCCCCGGGTACAGGTTTCTCAACTTCTTCCAGCCGCAACACTTCCGGCGGGCCGTATTGGGTGTAAACAATGGTTTTCATCTCAATTCTCCCATCATGGTTAGGAATCAGCCTGGTGCAGAGCAGCATGTCATACAGCAACAGCCCACGAAAGTTAAAGATGAGATTGAGCATTTGAAATGCCCGGCAAACAACAAATGCAGCTATACCAAACCTAACTCGCGGGCGTGTACGATGGCTTCAGTGCGGCGTTGCACCTGTAGTTTGTCGAAGATTCTGCGGTTGTGCCCTTTAACCGTGTCCAGGGCAAGGAACAGCCGTGCGCTAATTTCCCGGTTCGAGAATCCCTGGGCAATGAGCTGTAGAACTTCTAACTCGCGTTGGCTCAATGGCTCGATAAGGGGTTGGGTAGAGGGCAGACAAAATTTGTTTTCACATTTCTGATCTTCGGCCTTCAATACAGCCAGCAATTTACCAATATAGTCAGGTCTATTTCCCTGGGCCAATGCTGCGGATAATAACCTGAACATTGGGGCACCTTCATCTACAAAGAGGCGGATAAAACCACCCGGCTCTGCCAGTGCCAATGTCTCAACCAACAGTTGCACAGCCCTCTCTTTTTCCCCGTGTGCCTGTAGCACAATGGCTTGTAAAACCATCACCCTGAGCCGTTCATCTTGCCAGCCCTTGGTTTCCATTTGCTGGCGTAATGGCGAAAGTAACACTAGCGCGGCAGACGTGTCTCCCTGGGCAAGATGCACCCTGGCCTGGCTTAGGGGGAGTTTGTGCCTCTGGGACAGATGGGCGGCGGCCGCCAGATTGCCCTGGTGAAGTAAGGCAACTACTTGAGCGGCAGCCACTTCAGGGATACGATGGACATAGTTATGCTGATGTACGGACTGTTCCGCCTCTGCTAACATGGTGACTGCACCGGCCACATCTCCACGAGCAAGTTTTACACGGGCCAGAAACACCTCGCAGCTCACAAACCTATCAATGACAGTATCATATTGTCGTGCCAGTTGAAGGCTCTGTTGTCCATACTGCTCGGCAGTATCCAGATCGTTCCACTCGTAAAAGATGCGCGCCAGCCCAATGTACTCTTCGCTGGCGTTCGGAGGTCCCTGATCACTCAACAGTTGCAGAGAACGTTGGTAGGTTTCGGCTGCCTGATAAAGCTCATTTTCACATTCCTGTATCCGGCCCAGGCTGGTTGTAGCCAGTATGGTGTAGTAGATGTTCCCAGGTGTCTGTTTAATGGCAATAGCTTCCGTATAGACCTGACGGGCAGCGGTGCGGTTGCCTTGAAGCTGGTAGGCGAACCCCAACGTCCAGATAGCTCGACTGCGGAAAGGCAGGTTATCGGTGTGCAGGTACTCCAGGGCGCGGCGTGCCTGGATGATGGTGGCCTCTGGCTGGTATTGGAGGAGTGCCAGCGTGGCTCTGATGGCAGCAATTTGTCCAATCAGATCACGGGTTTTGTTGTCAGGATCGGCCGTTTGTATAACTTTTTCAGCCGCTTGTAGTCTCGTTTCCACACCAGTTGTCCGTCCAGCCATTAACACCAGCGTGGCAGACCTTACCCACAGCCAGGGTCTGGCATCCATGACCCTCTTGGGCAGCGACTCTAACCAATCAAGTATACTGGTCACCACCATGAGCGAATGAAAGGGCATTCCCCCACCCATAATCAACCGTTCGGCACGTTCAATATCATTGGCGGCAGCCGCATGGTAAAAAGCTTCGATCTCTAACCCATTGTCTTCATACCATTGGCTGGCGCGAACGTGGTATTCGTTCACACCCCTCCTATCATTTCCTGTCAATGTGGCGGTACTTTGTTGCAATCGCTGTTGCAACAAATCTGCAAAGAGATGGTGATAGCGATACCACTGCCGCTCATTATCTAGCGGAACAATAAACAAGTTGGCGTGTTCGAGGTATTCCAGAGTTTCTTGTGCAGAAGCGCAGAGGTTGAGCAAAACAGCATCACAAAGGGGGCCGCACAAACGTTTGAGGATGGAAGTACGCAGCAGGAAATCCTGGATTGTTTCGGGCTGCTTTTGCAGAACTTCTTCCATTAGATAGTCCAGCACGAAACGGTGGCTACCAGTAAAAGATTGGATAAAGCTGGCAGTATCTTCATGCCCCTGCATGGAAATGGCGGCTAATTGCAGACCCGCAACCCACCCTTCAGTGCGGGTTGCCAACGCAATAATGTCTGCTGTCGAGAGGTTCAGAGCCATCACCTGATTAAGAAACTCGGCGGCTTCGGAGGGGGTAAACCGCAGGTCGGTAGCGCGTAATTCGGTCAATTGGCCCTGGGCACGCAAACGGGCCAGGGGGAGATGTGGGTCTTCACGAGTGGCGATGACCAGGTGCATTTGAGGAGGTAAATGTTCTATTAAAAAGGTGAGGGCATTGTCTATCGGTTTGGCATCAATCATGTGGTAGTCGTCAAGGATTAGAGTGAAATTGTCCGGGACGGTGGTGATTTCATTGATCAGGCTTGTCAGAATTGATTCGGCCGGTGGCGGTTGAGGGGACTGGAGTATACTTAACACTGTCGTTCCAATATGTTCCACAATTGTTTGTAAAGCAGCAACCAGGTAGGTCAAAAAGCGGGTGGGGGCGTTATCTCTTTCATCCAGTGACAACCAGGCGACCAACCGCTCGCTGCTCGCCACCCATTCACTTAACAGGGTTGTCTTGCCAAAACCAGCAGGTGCAGAGATAAGGGTTAGTTTATGGTGCATTCCCTCATTCATCCGCTCAATCAGGTATGGACGGAGGACGACTTTAAGCCGGAGTGGGGGCACATATAGTTTAGTAGTTAAAATTGGCGCGGTCATAAATTTCGCATAACTGACAACGGGGCCAAACTACGATGATAAAAACCAGGCAATATGGTCATTTTACTTTGGGGTGCTACCATTAAACGGGGGTCATAAGAGGGTTAGGGGAAAACTATACTACCCCAAGTAGTAAATGAGACCTCGTAATTTCCACTATAAGTTCCACATAGAGCCAGGTAAGTAGCGTTTATCACCTTTTTAGCGTGATAAATATCATGTGTGTAAAACATCGTATGCCTGAATAGTTGCAACTTTACAAATACCCATGCAGGTGGCAACCGCGATTGAAATTATCTGGGCCGGTTCGCTGATCGCCTGATAGACATACCTCTCCCTCTATGGGGTCTACGTTGTTCATGTTCTGGTTGCGGAAATAACGGCCGTTTGCAGTATAATCAGCAAATTACGTCACATTTATGTTAGAGGGCAGTCGCATGTCTAGCCAAAAAACAAATTCGACATCAGAAAGCACCTGGTATGTAGCTCGCCGATGCCTGGCTTTGGTAAACCGGTTACAGCAAGGACCAACTTCCCGCTCTACTTTGTTAGACGAAATTTATCGGCAGGAAGATGGGGCGGTTGAATTAGCTACGTTAGTCAAACGGTTTGAGAATGATAAACAACGGCTTTGGGATAAATTGCAAATTCGTATCCGATATGACAGGTCAGTAAAAGGGTATATCATTGCAGAATGGGAACGGCCGTTGTTTAACCTGCCCGACTCACACCTCAAAACCCTGGCTTTTTTGGCAGACACGTTTCAACCGGATACCCCCAACGGATCAGCTGTGCAAGATTTGGTGGCTATTTTGTTGGGGCAGATGGAAAACGGCCGTCGCCGGGTATATGACCGGGCGCGGGGGGTATCGCCAGATATCGAATTACGGTTGCGGGATAGTGAGGAAATTGCTCTGGATGTATGGGAGGCTGTGCAATATGCTTACCAACACCAACAACAGTTGGAATTTGATTATCTCTCCAGCCAACATGCCGACGGGCAAATACGCCATCATCTGGTAGAGCCGCGTGGGTTCTACTTCACACGACGCGGGCATTATCGGTTGCGCGGGTTTTGCCTGTTCAACCATGGGCCAAACGGCCGTTGGCACCCCAATAACTTTATCCACTACCGATTAAGCCGGATCGTTCCAGGCAGTGCCAAAGTATTGCCACAAAAAATTAGCCCGTTACCACGCTCAATACGGCCGTATCTGGTCATCTATGAACTGGCCCCAGAAATCGCCCGCCTCGGCATTAGCCCACAGCCCGAACTGGTTGGCGAACCCACCATCCTGCAAATGGATGGTGGCTGGGTGCGAGTAGAAAGCCAAACCCACGACATCTTTGAACTGGCGCGGAACCTGCTCTACTATGGGGCCAATTGCCATGTGCTAGGGGGGAAAGAGTTGTTGACAGAAATGCGGGAATTGGTGAAGGGGTTAAGTGAGGTGTATGTGTAAACAATCGCAGGGGCGATTCTATTCGTTAGGTTACACAATTTAGCCTGTTTCAATCGCGGGGGCGATTCTACTTCAGAAGTTGTGCAACCATTTTCCTGAGTTTAGCAGTAGGAGGGATAAAATGCAAGGATTATTTACTCAATTTAGCCTAACCAATTGACAGAACTTGGCCTTACAATTAAAATTGGTCTATGATCCAGATAGACCAGTCAATAAAGATAGAGCAAACTTCTCAAGATACAGTGCTTGGTATGTCAAATACATGCAAACGTACCATTGTCATCCCTGCTAAGGTAAAACAAGAAGCCTTCATTCTTTTGAAAAATCAGGGCAAAAGTCATGATATAGCTTGTTATGAAATTTTCGCCATTGGGATATTTATTCTTCTGAAGCCTTATTTGGCAAACACAATAAGGCAAGGGGAATACATTGTCATTGATACCGAATACACAGGTCAGGAAGCTAAAATCAAAAGCGTGTTGTTGCAATTTATGAAATTACACGGATTCAAAATATCTAAAGATCAAATCTTTTTTGATCAAGTAGGTAAAGCATCTGGAGCTCACCAGATAGCTTGGCGTGTACAACGCAAAAAGGAAAAAGCTGACTATATTGTTCGTTTAGAAGAGATGCTGCACTTGCTTGGAAAATAAAAAGGCTTGGGGGGGCTATTGCCGCACTACCTGGCTTACACCTTTGGAATGATTACCAAAGGG
>CAZPEJ010000008.1:3436-23466 GCA_964585465.1 uncultured Ardenticatenaceae bacterium | reverse complement strand
GAATTCATGGAAAGATTTTGCACGTCAATTTAACAACTGGTGCCTGGCATGTAGAGAACCCGCCAGAGGAGTTTTATCGGCTGTTGGTGGGGGGACGGGCGATGGTGGCCTACTTTTTGCTGCGCGATTTACCTGCTGGCACAGACCCCCTCAGCCCCGATAACCTGTTGATTTTTGCCCCAGGCATTCTGCAAGGCACAAACTTGCCCGGCTCTGGGCGGCATGGGGTAGGCGGCAAATCGCCATTGACGGGGGCGATTGCCAGTTCGGAGGCGGGCGGCTGGTGGGGACATGAGTTCAAACGCACTGGTTTCGATGCCCTGGTGATTAAGGGGAAGGCGCAAACGCCAGTTTACCTGTGGATTCGGGATGGGCAGATGGAAATTCGCCCGGCCGACCATTTGTGGGGGCAGTTGACCGCGCCGACAGAGGAAATGATTCGGCAAGAACTGGGTGATCACCGGGTGCGGGTGGCGCAAATTGGCCCGGCCGGAGAGAACCTGGTGAAGTATTCGGCCGTGATGCACGACATCAACCGGGCGGCCGGGCGCAACGGCCTGGGGGCGGTGATGGGATCCAAAAACCTCAAGGCGGTGGCCGTGCGTGGCACCACCAAAGTGCCAGTTGCCCAACGCAAACCTGTCACCGAAGTAGCCAAATGGTTAGGTGATAACTACCAGACATTGGCTTCGTGGGCGGCAGCGGGCATTGGGCGGGGCACACAAGATTCGCTGGCCTGGTGGGGATATGTGGGTGGCCTGCCAACGAAAAATTTTAATGTACCTGTTTTTGAAGAACGGGACTTGTTGAGTGGGGAGCGCAATTATGAGATGTTTTTGAAAGAGCGCGACACCTGCCAATCCTGCCCCATCACTTGCAAACAGGTGTTTGAACATGAAAGTGACAACCCTTACCAAAAGCTGAACCCGGCATATGGCGGGCCGGAGTATGAAGCGATGGCCGCTTTTGGCCCCACCTGCGGCGTGAGTGACAACCTGGCGGTGTGTAAGGCGAATGAACTGGCAAATGCCAATGGATTGGATGCCATTTCGTGTGGGGCCAGCATTGGTTTTGTGATGGAGTGTTGGGAACGGGGCATTGTAACGGCCGAAACCACCAACGGCCTCGATTTTTCCTGGGGCAACGCCGAAACCCTACTCACCGCAGTGGAGATCATCGCCCGACGCGAGGGGTTTGGCAACGTGCTGGCCGAAGGGGTGGCGCGAATGAGTGAAAAATTTGGCCCAGAAACGGCCGAATTTAACCTCACCGTCAAGGGCCAAGAACTACCCATGCACGAACCCCGCCTCAAACATGTGCTAGGTGTGGGGTACGCCATCGCCCCGGTGGGGGCCGACCATATGATGAATGTGCATGACACCGATTTTGCCAGCGAAGGCGAAGGCATTAAGCGGGTGAACAGCGTCCTGAAACAAAAAATCGGCCCGCAACCCACCCAATCACTTACTGAAGAAAAGCTGCAAATTTTTTACCACGAGCTGAACTGGATGCACTTCCAGGATTGTGCCGTCAACTGCCATTTCTACCCTTACAGCTATGAACATCTGGCAGCCGCTTTGTCGGGGGTGACTGGGGTAGAATTTACCCTGCACGATATTTTGCAGGTAGGGGCGCGGGCGCAAACATTGTCGCGGCTGTTTAACCTGCGCGAAGGGTTCACCGCCGATGATGACAAATTGCCCAAACGGGTGCAAAAGGCATTCAAAAGCGGGCCACTAGCTGGTGTAGAGGTAACAGACGAGGCGTTTGAATGGGCCAAACGACGGTATTATGAACTAATGGGTTGGGATGTGGAAACGGCCGTTCCCAGCCCCGCCTGCCTACACGAATTACAGATTGATCGGTTTTCCGGTTTAAGGTTTCAGGTTTCAGGTTGAGCAAGAGGAATACGTTTTATCCTTTCATCTGTGGCTCAAAATAGCCCCAATTACCCCCTTGACAGAGCAAAACTCCCTCACTACGCTGATTTACATTTATTGTCCTTTGATCCTTGTGAGGGCATTATGTTATTTTTACAGTCGGAACAAGGTCAAGGGTTGGTTGAGTATGCGCTGATTTTGCTGCTGGTGGCAATTGTTATTGTGGGAACCCTGGTTCTGCTTGGGCCACAAATTGGCAATTTGTACAGTCGCATTGTGGTGTGTGTTCCCCCCACTCCCCAGTGCAGTTAAACCAACCTGACCACACAACGCCCCGGAATCGGGGCGTTGTGCTTTCATAGGGTATTCACCCCGTTTCTTCCTGGCTTTGTGTTATAATCCGCCCACACGGAGCAAAAATGACCTTACCTTCACTTGAAACCCTGGTCTCGTACCTGACCATCTTTGCGGCGGTCACAGGGGCGTTGTTTGCAGCCTTGTGGCTTAGTTTCATTATCTGGGCTTTTCGGGATATGCGTTCTCGTTCCCGCGATCCGTTTGCACAACTACTGGCTGCATTATTGGTAGCTGTGTTACCGGTGGCAGGTATCTTAATTTACCTGATTTTACGCCCCCCGGAGACGTTAGCTGAAGCGTATGAGCGGGCATTGGAGGAGGAGGCGTTGTTGCAGGAAATTGAAGAACGCCCAGCCTGCCCCGGCTGCTCTCGCACCATTCACCCCAACTGGATTCTTTGCCCCCATTGCCATACACGACTGCGAAAGGTGTGCCCAGATTGTAACTCGCTGATGGAGTTGCAGTGGAATTTGTGCCCCTACTGCGGCAACCATCATGTGGATCCTTATCAGGCAGAATTGATTAAAACGGCCGTTTCCCCACCCGACTCCCCCACAACCGATAACGGGCAGGTCACAGAAGAAGAAACCCCCACCACAGCGGACGAAAAATCGGAGTAACGTATGGCGTATGACCTTTTCTACGCCATACGTAACACCCCCAGACTACCCCTCTTTGCCTAACGAAGGTTGATTATGTAAATGCACCGGGTCGCTTTTGCGAAGGCGCATATTAACCATCTCTACCAGGAAGGAGAAGGCCATAGCAAAGTAGATGTAATTCTTCAGGTGCAGATCGTGGGCTGCTTCGGCATTCCACCCTTCAATAACCAACAACGCCCCAATCAAAATTAAGAAAGCCAGAGCCAAAATTTTCATAGTGGGGTGTTTGTCCACAAAACGGCTGATGGCCCCAGAGAAGAGAACCATGATGACTGCGGCAATAATAACGGCCGTTATCATCACCGCTAGACTATTGGAAATACCAACGGCCGTAATCACCGAATCCAGCGAAAACACAATATCCACAATTACCACCTGGATAATCACCGAAACCAGCGTCGCCTTCGCCGTTTTCTTGGTAGCGTGTCCATGCTCCATAGATTCCAGCTTCTCGTGAATCTCATATGTACTTTTGCCGATCAGGAAAAGACCACCTACCAGCAAAATCAAATCCCGACCACTCAAACCGTTACCTAATAAGTTCACAATCGGTGTTGTCAGCGTAATAATCCAGCTAATCCCCAACAACAAAATAATGCGGCTAATCACCGCCAGCCCAATCCCCAACTGTCGCCCCAGGTTTTGTTGCTCAACCGGTAACTTACTCGCCAAAATCGCCACAAAAATGACGTTATCCACCCCTAAGACGATTTCCAAAGCCGTCAAAGTCAACAACGCTGCCATGTTTTCTGCTGTGAAAATTTCCATACAACCCAAAACCTCCTTATGAAATATCAAAGTTAATCGGAAATAAGGTTTCTCGTACAAAAATAGAGAGACGCGGAAGGTTATCCCTCTGCGCCTCTGCACGATATAACGTTAACCCCGATCCTGTCGTCGTTGCGCCTATGATACCTCAACTCCCTGCAAATCTGGAGCAGGTGGAAATGTTGGGGCCATACGGCGCAAGGTTTGAACAATTGTTTGTGTAATCGCCAGATTACGGTACCACTTTTGATTGGCGGGAATAACATACCAGGGTGCCCAATCGGTGGTGCATTGTTGCAACATCTCCTCATACGCCACCATGTACTTTTCCCAATCTTGCCGTTTTGCCAGATCCGCCACATCAAACTTCCAATGTTTGCTGGGGTCGTTCAGGCGGGCTTGCAACCGTTCACGCTGCTCTTCACGGGAGATGTGCAGATAAAATTTGAGCAAGGTGGTGCCAGTTTCGTTTAACAACTTTTCAAACTGGTTGATGTGGGCATATCGTGGTCGCCATACCGCTTCGGGAACGATATTTTCCACCCGCACCACCAACACATCTTCATAGTGGGAACGGTTAAAGATACCCATAAAACCAGCCGCTGGCACAGCTTTGTGGATGCGCCAGAGAAAGTCGTGGGAAAGTTCTTCATGGGAAGGCACCTTAAACGAGGTAACTTGCACACCCTGGGGGTTGACACCTTGAAAGACGTTGCGAATGGTGCCATCTTTACCGCCTGCGTCCATCGCTTGCAAGATGACAAGTAGTTTTTGTTTGCCTTCGGCATACAGTTTTTCCTGCCATGTTACCAACTCTTCTCGCAAGGCGCGGAACTCAGATTCGGCCGTTTCTTTATCCCCCTCATAAAACGATTTGCCATCCGTTGGAATGCGGTCTAAGTGGACAGATTTTCCTGGTTTCAGTTGGTGTGAATTTGACATGCAAGTTACCTTTATTGTGAAATAACAAACACCATCCCATCCGAACGGCCGAAAACTTCTGGGAAAAACTCCTCTCTGGCAATGGCAGGCATCACCTGGAACTCCCCAGAAATGTTCGTTTGCAAGTAATAGGTGTATTGGTAAGTTCCGGCGGGCAAGAAATTGGCGTGGAAAACCACCTTCTCATCGCGGAACTCAATATGGTTAAAGAACCACCAACCCCAATACCCATATTGATAGGACAGATCGGTGCGCTGCCACCCAAGGGCAAAAGCAGAAGCCGACGTATCCAAACCGGGATCAATCGCCTCAGCACCAGAGGGAATGGGGTCTTCCAATGTCACATACACCAAATCGTTTGGAGCAATGAGGCTGAGTTCCACCCGAATTTGTTGCCCGGCCTGAATCTCGGTAATGGGTTCACAGGTTTGGGCAGTTGGGTCGCAGGCAGCATCATAATAAAACCGTTGTACGGTGATGCCCCGGCTAATTGCGCTCACAGTCTCGGCATTGATAAAGCTGTTTAGATACACCGTGTAATACAAACGGCCGTTTCCAGACCCACGCTCAAAACCTAAAAAGTTCACCTCATCTAACAACAAATCAGCCACCGGCAGCGACAGTTGTTCACTTTCCAGGATATTAGCCTGCGAAAATGAGCCATCTGCCACTTCGGCCGTATTCAGCGAAACCGCATAATCATAACTGGCTTCCAATTCACCCGTCGCCGCCAGCCAATCCGTCAAAGCCAGAATGCTCCAGGCCGTTTCGTGGGTACTCGTCCAATAGGTAGCGGTGCGGGCACTCATTAGCCAGCGCACCGCTTGTGGAACATAAGCAGTATCGGGAGCGATAGTTGCCAACGCCCCGATGATGACAGCCGTGCCTCGAATGTCGCTATTCAGGTTATCCCAGTCTGGTTGGGCATCTTCCCAATGCGCTCCGGTGGCACTGAGAATGATGCCGTCGTTCAAATCCGCCAACAACGCCTGCTGGTTATTTCCCTGGCTGCCGTTCAGTTCATACACCAGAGCCAGTAAGGCCTTGGCATAGGGGTCTAACAGGGCACGGTGTTCCGCAAACAGGTCGTCTGCCTGTTCGGTCATCTCCTGACCCCGTTCAGCCAGCACATAAAGGAAAAAAGCCTGGCGGTTGATTTCCCAACTGCTGTTTAATCGGCTAACCTGAAGCAGTTGCCCTTCCAGGTAATTGGTGGCTCCGGTCAAAACGGCCGTATTTACTTCATACCCACTCTCTTCAGCTTTTGCCATCGCCAGCAAAATGTAAGCCGTGAGCCAGGGGTCGGTATCGAGGCTGTAACACCACCCCCAACCACCACTATCTTTCACCAATTGCTCAATCATGGCTAAATCAGACAGGATCAGGCCGTCCAGAGTATTTGCCAGTTGGGGCCGATCCAGGTCTAACTCATCAATGGCCCGTTTCACCGCCACATTAGGCAATAACCGATTCGCTATGGCATGAGCGCAGACGGGATCATAATACCAGTCATTGTTGTAATCTAAGGCTTGCAATATGGCAGCCGCCAACGACGGGCTAACATTAACCTCCACCGAACCTTCGCGGGTATCTACCGCCGGAGGTAACAGGATGGCCTCCACCTGCAACCCGGCTTCGGTCAACACACCCGATGTGCCCACAATGTCTTCGGCATCATACCGGTAGACGGGAATCAGATTATCTGGCCCTTCGCCAAAGGTGGGTTTGGTGGCATCGGTGAAACCGCCGCCGTTGACACGGAAAGTCAGGTCTACCCAGGCCACATCATTGACCAAAGCGCGCCACTGCACCAGGGAACGGCCGTTTGCCGGTATGGTCACAGTTTGCCCCGCCTGTCCACGCAACACCAACCCATCCGCAATCAACGTAACCACCGCTTCAATGGCCTGATCGGTGTTGTTGTTCACAATCGCCCCCAGGTCAATCTCATCCCCTACTGTGAAGAAGCGGGGGGTGACCGGGCGAATGAGCAAGGGCAACGACACCACCACATCCACACTAGATTGTCCCACCAGATTATCGGGTGAAAACGCCTTGCTGCTCAACCGCCACGTTGTCAGGCTATCTGGCAAAGGAATTTCCACCGTTGCCTGCCCAGTGGCATCTGTTTGAATGCTGGCCTCCCAGTAAGCGGTATCGGGGAAATCGCGCCGCACATCTTCCTCTTCACCCACCGCGCGACCCAACGCTTCCTCGCTTACAGCATCGCCGCCCCCTCCACCCAGGCCGCCCCCCTCTTGTGGCACCTCAATTTCCAGCCCTTCGCCAGAGATAAACAGGCTGCCCCCCACCTGGGCGCGATAGGGCTGGCGGGTGTAGAAGGCATCGAGAATGTTGGGGGCGTTATCTGCTTTGAGCGTCAACACCGCCAGGTCTACCAGTGCCAACGAAATTTCTGACGGCACACCCTGGCCGCGAAAATTGGTGACTCGCACATTGTAAGTGGCGGTATCACCGGGTTGATAGCTGGTTTCGTCCGGGGTCAGGGTGACGGTCAACCCCAGTTGTTCGGGGGAAACCACCAGTTCAGTGATGCCCAGGCGAATATCGGCAAAGGGGGTGTCGCTGTTGGGGTCAACGGGTTTAACGGCCGTTACCGATACAAACACATTGGGGGCAAATTGGGGCGAGATGGGAATTTCGATGACCTCGCTGTTGGAATTGAGCCGCACCACCCGCTGCTCAATCAGCCGCCCTCGTTCAATGGTCAGCCAGGCGTTGACCGGCCCGGCAAAAGGAGATTGCACCAAGATGCGGGCTACGTCCCCCGGAACATAATTTTGTTTGTCGGGAATGAGGGGCATGGAACGTTCTTTCGGGTCAGTACGCCAGCCTGCATAGGTAGCACTTAAAGCCCAAACGGCCGTGCTGCTGGTGTGGCTGCGGCCGCTGTTATCCGTCACAGTTGCCACTGCCAGATACGTGCCCCCATCCTCTGGCACAAAACTTACCACTGCTTTGCCCTGGGCATCGGTGGTAGCACTGTCCCGCCCTACTTCTGTATCAATGGGCGTCCAATCGGTGAAGTAGAGACCAAACTGTGAGCGACGGTTGCGCTCCCATTCACGGCGGTAGAAAATTACCTCCACCGTTTGCCCGGCTTTGGCCTGGCCTTCCCAATCTACGGTCAACAGGTTGATGTCCGTCTCTGCACCGGCCAAAGCCACATAATCGGCTGGCACCACACCCACATAGGTTTCGGCGGGGTGGAAGATGACGCTGGTGTGGCTGGTGACGGGGAAGTTAGAAAGGTCGCTCACGGTAGCTTCGACGGTGACAATTCGCCCACCTTCTGCCACGTCTTGCAACAGGTTGGCGGGTAGGGTGATGCGTAAACGGCCGTTTTCATCCGTTACCCCCTGCCCACCCAGCAAGTAATTCCCAAACGCTCCCACAGCCCCGCCACCAAAGAGGGGTGGGTCGCTGTAGAAGAATTGCCCGTCGTCACTAAAGGAGTAAAACGGGCCGGGGATGTCTGGGTAGTAGGTGTCCTGGTAAATTGTCCAGTTCACGGCCACATCGGAAACCGGGCCGCCAAAAAAGTAGCTGGCATCTAACCATACGTCTACTGTTTCGCCACGCAACGCTTCTGGCTGATCGGCCGTCATGGTAATCAAAAATTCTGGGGCGCGGTACTCGGCGACGGTGAAGCTGCGGTACCCTTCAAAATCTTGCCCCCCCACATACAACTGGTAAGTGCCAAGTTGCATCTCTTCGGACAAGGTGTATTCACCCGTGAAAGTGCCAGATTCGTCCAGGGTAAAGGTAAAGACTTCGGGATTGGTGTTTTCGGTGTAAAACAGGGGGGTGAGGTTTACCGTGACGGATTCGCGGGTAGGGGGGCTGTAACGGCCGTCTTCGGGGCGGCGCACAATACCCTTAAAGTAGACGGTGTCACCGGGGCGGTAAATGGGGCGGTCGGTGTAGAGATAAACAAAGAGGTCGGTGGGGGCGTTGTAGCCATAGTTGATGCCTAGCCGCCAGGGAGAAACCCCACCGCTCCAGGTGCTATTACCGACCCCAAAACCGCTACTGCCTGGTTGCCCACTGACCACAGTGACTCCGGCCAGATACCCCTGGTCTGGGGTGTAGGGAATGGAAGCAAAACCGTTTTCGTCGGTAACGGCCGTTCCAATTTCCACCCCCGTCTGGTTATAAAAAGCCACCGGACTACCCACCACCTGTCTGCCAGTCTCAATATCCGTTACCCACACATGCACCGCTTCAAACATTTCGCGGATCACCAGATTGGTATCGGACACAATCAAGAGTTGGTTTTGATTTTGCCAAAACTGGGTATCTGGCAGGAGTTCGGGGGCGGACAGGCGCATCAGATACGCCCCAGGTGGTAAAGCACCCCCATTGGCTAACGGCAGGGTATACACCCCCACTTCGCCCGATGCATTAGAAACAAATACGTTAAAAACGGCTACCGGATCGGACGCTGGTTGATAGTTGTACACCTCGTAGGGGGTGTTTATCAAACCAATGGGCAACCCCAGGTTATGCAGTTCCACATAGAGTGAGGAGACATTGCGGTGCAAAATATCCACCTCGGTGGCGAAACTGGTGCTGAGGTAGGTCACATTCTGCGGCAGGTTAAAGGAGGCCAGCGGCGGGTAATCGGGGGTTTGGAAAGTAAATACATACTCCCGCCCCAGAGTGTTGCCATAGGGATCGGCCGTTGTGCCTGGAACAGTGATGGTGTAACGGGTATTTCGCAGGAGTTCAAAATCTACGTAAAAATTGGTCCCCTCTTCCCCATAATAGTAGTTGAGGGTATCCGCTTCAGGAGCCGGATCAATCTGGATGGTTTGTTCCAGGGTGTCAAAACGCATGGGGGAAACAAACTCTATTTGGAAACCCCGCTGGTATTGGGGGACTAAACCGTTGTTTTCGGGAATGGTATAAGAAATCCCTGGCAAGAGTACAGTGGTAAAAGTGCTGTTGGTTTCGCGGTCGAGCGTAGCCAGGCCGGTGGCGGAACGCGCCCCCTGCCCTACCTGTAGCTGGTAGGTGGCGGCCAGTTGTAACCGATCAACCGGCATCAGGGTTAAAATACGGCCGTTTTCTGACCAGGTGTAGGTAACGGATGGTTCGTCTCCATTGGCTTGCAAAGAAACGGCCGATTCCGTGCTGGTTCTGTCCATCGGCATATTAAAGGTAAGGGTAATGGGGCGGGTGGGCACAAAACCTGTCGTGCCATCGGCAGGCTCTATACTGACCACACTGGGCGAAAGGGTGATAAATGACCAGTTGTAATCGGAGGCCAGCAGCCCGCCGGTAATGTCTTCCAGGCCACCTACCACCGTCACTTCATAGGCGGTAGCCCCGGCCAACGGCTCATCCGGTACAAAACGGTAGATGCTGGTAGAAACCCACTCCCCGCTTCCAGAAACGGCCGGGGTGATTTGGAGCGGTTGTGGCAGGTTGGTTTGCTGGCTGGTTGCCACCAGTGGCACCACCGGCCGGTTAAACAACACGGTAATAGCGGAATCCGTCTGCACACCTTTTACATCCGAGGCTGGAATTACCTGGGCAACTTCCAAAAAACCAACGGTTTGTAAATCCAGGGAAACCATGTCGCTCATGGCCCGGCCGGTCATGGCAACGGCCGTATTTGCCACCACCACTTTGTAACGTTGTTCCCGCAGCAGTTGACTTTGGGGGGTAAAAACCAGAGTGTCGGGGCGGGGCCAGCTAAATACCCCGGCGACTGGTCGTTGTGAATCGGTCGTTGAAACAATTGAGAACGCCTTTTCGACCGACGCTTCATCCATCGGCTGGTCAAAACGAATGGTGATGGCTCCATCTAACAACGCTTCTTCGCCCAGGGCCGGGCTGCTATAAATGACCTGGGGCGGCCAGTCGTAAGTTACTTCCGCCACAGGTGCAGCGGTGGGGGTGGGTGGCTGGGAGGAGGTGGTTTCGCTGGTGGGGGTGGGGCGAACGGCCGTTTCGTTGCCTTCCGGTATGATGGCTGTAGGGGCAACAGTTGGGAGTTCCTCTTCATCATCACCGCCACAAGCGGCTAATCCGATAAAGAGGCACAGAATCAGTAGTAAAAATCGTAAAAAGTTACGCATAGGACACTCCAGTTGGCGTTCAGGGGGTATATGGTGTGGTGATCTCCCTTACCACATGCCCGGTGAAACCTTGATGGGGGTATTTTCCAATACATGATAATAAGTCGCAAATCACAAAAGCACTATAACAGAGGAAATGAGGCGAATGCAAACGGCCGTTGCCCAGAAACCAGGAACGTATAGAAATCGTAGTCATCCCATGATGGCTTTGAGGATTCAACCAGGCAGGGGTACAATGATGAATAGGGAGAGCTACCTGGTGTATACCTCATGAATGACATTGATCTCATTTTGGTAGGATTAGCGGCCGTTGCGGCCGGGGCGGTGAATGCGCTGGCGGGTGGGGGAACTTTGATCACTTTCCCCATGTTAAACTTTGTTGGGGTGGCGGCGGTGGCGGCCAACGTCACCAATACGGTTGCCCTGTCCCCTGGGTATCTGGGGGCTACCTTTGCCCAGTTGAAAGATTTGCGTGGGCAGGAACGAAGGTTGTGGTTGTTGGTACCTGTAGCGGCCGTTGGGGGGATATTGGGTGGGATTCTGCTGCTGCAAACTGGCGAACGGCTGTTTCGCTCCATCGTGCCCTACCTCATCTTGCTGGCTTCGGGGCTGCTGGCGATGCAAGACCCTATCCGCGCCTGGGTGAAACGGCGGACAGAACAAGCTGGTAAACATACCACCCCCGACATGTGGGTTATTTTGCCGATGGGATTAGCGGCCGTTTATGGCGGTTATTTTGGGGCTGGGGTGAGTGTTATTGTGTTGGCGGTGTTAGGATTGGTGTTCGATGATTCCCTAACCCGGTTAAACGCCCTGAAACAGGCAGTTGCTTTTAGCATCAATGTGACAACGGCCGTTTTTTTCCTCTTTTCCGGTCAGGTGGTGTGGTCAGCCGCATTGGTCATGGCCGGGGGGGCGTTGGTAGGGGGTGTATTGGGCGGGCGGCTGGCCGGACGTATTCAACCCACTACCTTGCGCCGGGTGGTAGTGGTGATTGGGGTGGTGGTGGCTATTCTTTATCTACTTTAACAGTGCATTGTCTAAAGCGGTCAATCTTCGTACAATCTTTATCATAACTCACTGCAACAAGTTCACATCAGGTACTTCACGTTAAACGTTAAAAGGAGAATTTCCCATGACAAAACCACAAACGGCCGTTCCCGTCACCGAACCCGTTTATACCCGCGCCCCCTACTGGCAAGATGTCCCAGACGAACAGTGGATGGATTGGCGTTGGCAAATGAGCAACCGTCTAAACAACGTAGAGGAGTTGGGACGGGTTATCAACCTCACCGAATCAGAAAAACGCGCCCTCACCACCAAAGGGTTGTTCCGCGTAGACATTACCCCCTACTTTGCCAGCCTGATAGACCCAGACGACCCTGGCTGCCCCATCCGCAAACAGGTCATTCCCACCGACCGCGAAGTTGTGCCGTTTGAATCTATGATGGAAGATTCACTGGCCGAAGATAAACACTCCCCCGTGCCAGGATTGGTACACCGTTACCCCGACCGGGTGTTGATGCTCATCACCACCCAATGCGCCAGCTATTGCCGCTACTGCACCCGCAGCCGCATTGTGGGCGACCCCACCCAAACCTTTAGCCGCAAAGAGTTTGATGCCCAGATTGAATACATCGAAAATACCCCCCAAATCCGCGACGTGTTGCTCTCTGGGGGTGATCCGCTGGTTTTGGCCCCCAAACAGGTGGACATGATTTTGTCGCGCTTGCGGGCTATTCCCCATGTGGAAATTATTCGGATTGGTTCACGAGTGCCAGTCTTTTTGCCCATGCGGATTACGACCGAGTTTTGTGACATGGTAGCAAAGTACCACCCATTTTGGATGAATATCCATGTCAACCACCCAAAAGAAATCACCCCAGAACTGGCAGCCGCTTGTGACCGCCTTAGCCGTGCCGGGGTGCCATTGGGCAACCAGAGCGTGTTGCTGGCCGGGGTGAATGATTCCGTTCACATTCAGCGCAAACTGGTACATGAGTTGGTGAAGATTCGAGTACGGCCGTATTACCTCTACCAATGTGACCTGGTGGAAGGCTCCGGTCATTTACGCACCACCGTCAGCAAAGGGATAGAAATTATCGAAGGGTTACGCGGTCACACCTCCGGCTATGCTGTGCCCACCTATGTGGTAGATGCCCCAGGTGGGGGTGGCAAAATCCCCGTCATGCCCAACTATGTCATCTCCCAGGCCCCCGGCAAGGTGGTGCTACGCAACTTTGAAGGGTTTATGACCACCTATACCGAACCAATGGATTATGATCCCCACGCCATCAAACACCAGGAAGCCTTGATTGAGCCGCGCCCCGAACCAGGGCAAGAGGGCATTTTCAAACTGCTGGAAGGTAAACAAATGTTCATTGAGCCAGATGGGTTTGCCCAGGTGCATACACGCGGCGGCGGAGAACACCGGCTGCGGAGTGGGGAAATTGCCCAAAAGTGGCAACCGTTAGGGATTGGCTCTATTCCGGCCAGCCAGATTGAAGCTAAAAACGGCGAACAGGAGTCGGAGGCTGCATAACTTTGTCATGATGCACCACAAGGCTGATTTGGGAGATTAGAGATTGGAGATTGAATCAATCTCCAATCTCCAATCTCCGTTCTGTAAGTTGTTTAATTTTCATTCCTTAATAAGTGCCACTGTAAGACTTCCCGCTTATCGTAAGTAGTTGTACTTTTTACACTAACCCGAATCAGTACCTGGAGAACCGTAAACAGTACCTGGTAAACAGTATTCAGTGTCTAAACCGAGTACTGACAACTGAGTACTGAACAGTGAGTACTGAACACTAAAACAAGGAGTTCATTCCATGAAAATCATCATTGTTGGCACAGGCTATGTAGGTTTGCCACACGGGGCCGTTTTGGCCGAGTATGGGCATGAAGTCTATGCTTATGACATTGACCAAAAGCGTATTGCGGCTTATCAAACCGGTGAAGCGAAACAGATTGAACGGTATGTTAATGAGCCAGGGCTGGCGGCGGCTATTGCTGAAAACCTCAATCGGTATTTGTTCTTCACGACTGATATTACCAACCTGGTTGAAGGGACAGATGTTTTTTTCTTTTGTCTCAATACCCCGCCCAATCGGGATGGTTCAACTGACTTGAGTTACTATTTGAATGCGGCACACCATGTGGCTGAGTTGTTGGCAAATCGGCAAACAAAAAGTCGGGTGGTGCTGGTGAATAAAAGCACTGTGCCTGTTGGCACGGCCCGGCTGTTGCAAAATGTGATGCAGGAGCATAGTGTAGAAAATTTTGGGGTGGCTTCCAACCCGGAGTTTTTGGCTCAAGGGAATGCAGTGGATGGCTCGCGTAAACCTGACCGGGTGGTGGTCGGGGCAGATACGGCCGAAGATTTTCAGGTGATGCGCCGTTTGTATGCCCAGTTTGTCAATCATGTCCGTATTCGTTACATTGAAACAACACCAGAAACGGCCGAATCTATCAAATATATCGGCAACACCCTGTTGCTCACCTATATCTCCTTCTGGAATGGGGTGGGGGCGCGCCTGGCAGAAACTTTTCCCAACATCCGCATGGAAGACCTAAAAATTGGGGTTACTTCCGATTCGCGCATTAGCACCTGGGGGTCTTATGTTAGCAATGGGGCGGGTGGTAGCTGTTTTGGCAAGGATATTCAATCACTCATTTACCAGTTGAACCAAAGCGGCCGTTCCACCGACTTGCTGCAAGCCGTCTACAATATCAACGAATATCAAAAAACCTACCTCATTGACCGGGCTATTCATGAATCCAGGTTTAACTTTAACCACAAAACCGTTGCCATTTTGGGGCTGGCCTTCAAAAAACGCACCAATGACATGCGGGATTCGGCCGCTTTGAAAGCTGTCGAAGCGTTGTTGGGGCGCGGAGCTAAAGCCCTTCGTGCCTACGACCCCCTTGCCAATGAGGCAGCCCAACAAAGCTGGTTCAACCCCGACAAAAACCACCTGTTCGAGCGTATCAGTTACCACGAAAGTGCCAAAGAAGCCATTGAAGGCAGTGACGCTGTTTTTATCTCCACCGACTGGGAAGAGTTTCGCGGCCTGGCCCGCACCATCGAAACCACTGTCAAACCCCCTTATTTGGTGATAGACGGCCGTCGCATGATCTCTGACTTTGATAGCCTGGTTGCCAAAGGGTATGACTATCTGCCGGTCGGTGGCACACTGACAAAAGGTAAAACACCCGCTTAAAAACTGCCTGTAACGTACCTTCGCGGAAATTATGGGGGTTTCATACCCATTGCTCCCGTTCAGATAGCGGGTTCAAAAGCTCTCGTTTTAGTCGAGAGCTTTTTGTTTGTCGAACCCGCGATTCCCTTTTTTGAAGGTCAGGTGTCCACCCGTTTCGCTCACGAGTGCAAAAAAAGAGGTTTAAGTGTTGGCAAAACGGCCGTTTCCCGCCCCGTAACCATGCACACCTATCGGAAATCCTTCGTCAGGGCAAAGAACTTTGACACCTTTTAGTCTGGTGTCATCTCATGGGTGCGTTAAATAACCACCACAGAGTCACTCTGGCAAAAGGGGGGTAATACTCAACTGAAAGGTTTGGGATGGCCCGTTAAGGTAGAGGTAATAATCTGCCAGCCAATCTCGCCCCAAGATAACCAATGGAAGAGCTGTGGGGATCACTTCTATATCCTTCATCTCTTGACCCACAATGGCTAACCGAACAGCATAACTATTTACATGCGTTTCTGTACCATTGGCATCTTCTATGATCCAGCGACGTAGCTGGTACAAGTTCAAGCGATCAATAACATCCAGGGGAATAGCCGTTGCATCAGCTCCTGTATCAATGAGAGCTGATAATTTAATTCGTGGACGAGAGCGAATGGTATGGGTTAAATGCACTAATAGTGCAGGAACTGGTGGCGTATGAGTTGAGTTGTAAGGAATCATTTTCGGATGACTCGAAAGGATGGCATTCGCACCCGACGTGGTGGTTCCGTGGAAACAATATCTATGTAACAGGGTATTTCGCCAAATGTTTTGTAAACCTGCCGCAATAATTCAAATTTATCACTCCCACTGGCAATCACCTCCCCTTGGTATAGTGCGACATATTGTCCAGCATACTGCTCCAATAAGGTGGGTTTCAACTGCTCAAAGGCGGCTGCTTCCTGTTCAAAGGTGGTGGGTGGTTCACCACTTTTTGATGTCGCTAAACGTTCTGATACCCACTCAGCTATTAAGTCATCGGCAGTTTTATGTAGTCTGCCTGCTTGATGATTAACTGCCTCGTATAATTTTTGGGGAAGGTGAATCGTATACAACATCATTCTGTTTACTCCAGGTTGTTGTTGCCTGTCTTTGAAAGGATTATACCTTAAAAGCCTTTTTTGCTCACCTGAGAAGTTGTGGCAAGGCGACAGACAGGGGTGACAATCCCTGTAATGGTTACACAACACATCTAATCAGTGAAATAGTTCTCATAAACGGCCGTTTCCCCTTTCCCACTTCCCAAGTTATAATGCAGCCATCTGTTACACAATACACAACAAACAATAGGAACCGATATGGCTTTGCCCGTTTATAAAACAACCCTCGATAATGGATTAACCGTTCTCTTAAAAGAAATGCACCACGCCCCGGTTGCCAGTTTTATGGTGTGGTATCGGGTGGGCAGCCGCAACGAACACAGCGGCATCACCGGAATTTCCCACTGGGTAGAACACATGATGTTCAAGGGCACCCCCACCTTTCCACATGGCACATTAGACCGGGTGATTTCGCGCGAAGGCGGCCGTTTTAATGCCTTCACCTGGGTGGATTTCACCGGTTATTACGAAACCCTACCCGCCGACCGCATTGATCTGGCCCTACAAATTGAGTCTGACCGCATGGTTCACACCATCATGGATAACAACGAAGTAGAATCGGAACGCACTGTCATTCTTTCAGAGCGTGCCATGTATGAAAATGACCCCTCCTTTTTGCTCAACGAAGAACTTACAGCCGCCGCCTTTCGGGTTCATCCCTATCACCACGAAGTCATTGGTGATGAAGTAGATTTGCGGAGTATGACACGAGCGGATTTGTATGGGTATTATCGGCGGTACTACGTCCCGGATAATGCCATTGTTGTAGCTGTGGGAGATTTTGAAACGGCCGATCTCCTAAACCGCATCCAACAACTATTTGGCACCATCCCGGCCGGGGCACCCGCCGCCCCGGTCACCCGGCAAGAACCACCCCAACGAGGAGAACGGCGCGTCGTCGTTCATGGCCCTGGTGACACCGCCTACCTCACCCTGGCCTACCAGGTGCCAGGAGCCACCCACCCCGACTACTTCCCGCTGACCCTGCTCAATGCTGCCTTTGCTGGAGGTAGCAGCCTGGGATTATTTGGCGGTGGTGGCTCCAACAAAAGTTCCCGCCTCTACAAAGCCCTGGTCATGACAGAATTAGCGGCAGCCGCCTCCGGCGGGCTTGGCCCCACCATTGACCCCTTCCTCTATGCCATCAACACCGTCGTCAACGCCGGGCGAAGCCTAAGCGAAGTAGAAATAGCCCTTGACAACGAATTAACCCGCTTGGAAACAGAACCCATCACCGAAACCGAACTACGTAAAGCACAAAAACGAGCCAAAGCCGAGTTTGTCATGGCAAGTGAGAGCATTACCGGGCAAACCCAACTATTGGGCATGGCAGAGGTAGTCACCGGGGATTATCAATGGTTTGAAACCGTATTAGACAAAATCAACGCCGTTACACTGAGTGACATCGAACGTGTCCGTGTAAAATACTTACAAAAGAAAAATCGCACAGTAGGATGGTACCAGCCAGATGGGGCAAATGGTGAAGCGTAACAGGTAACATCATGACTTCCTGTTAACTGCTCCCTGGTTGCTGGACACTTACCCCCATTCTCTATTGACAGAAGGTTTAATATGAAATTTTTTATTACCGGCGGGGCCGGCTTTATTGGTTGCAACAGTGCCCATTACTTTTTGTCGCAAGGTCACCAAGTGACTATTTTTGATAATTTGTCGCGGGTTGGTGGCAAAGCCAACCTGGCGTGGCTGCTCTCTCAGCATGGCAGCGAACGGTTGCAATTTATCCAGGGGGACATCCGTGACTATGCGGCGTTGGCAGGGGCAATTGTTGGGGCCGACGTGGTGCTGCATCTGGCAAGCCAGGTTGCTGTTACCTTATCGGTGCAGAACCCGCGTGAAGATTTTGAGATTAACGCCCTCGGTACGTTTAATGTTTTGGAGGCTGTGCGGCACGGTTGCCCGCAGGCGGTGGTGGTTTATGCGTCTACCAACAAGGTGTATGGTGGTATGGAGGATGTGGGGATTGTTCTGAATGGGAATCGTTACGCTTATCGGGATTTTGTGTATGGCATTCCAGAAACATATCCCCTGGATTTTCATTCACCCTATGGATGTTCCAAAGGAGCAGGCGACCAGTATACGCTGGATTATGCCCGCATTTATGGGTTGAGAACGCTTGTCTTCCGCCAATCTTGTATTTATGGTCAACGGCAGTTTGGGGTGGAAGATCAGGGATGGGTAGCCCATTTTGTCATTGCAACGGTGCTGAATCGGCCGATTTTTATTTATGGGGATGGTCGTCAGGTGCGTGATTTGTTACATGTGAATGACCTGATTCGAGCCTATGAAGCTGGTATTGATCGGATTGAGCAGGTAAAAGGGCAGGCGTTTAATGTAGGGGGTGGGCCAGATAACATCCTGTCCATTTGGAGTGAGTTTGGCCCACTGTTGCAGAGATTGGCAAAACGGCCGATTCCCATTCAACATGGCGATTGGCGGCCGGGCGACCAGCGGGTGTTTGTGGCAGACATCCGCAAAGCTACCCAAACCCTCGGCTGGCAACCCACCATCTCCCCGGCCGTTGGCATTCAAGATTTATACACCTGGGTAGCCGCCAACCCTCAGCTATTTTCCTCCTAAAACAGCCTGGTATCAGTACCTGGTAATCAGTATCCAGTAATCAGTATCCAGTAATCAGTAGAGAACTATCAGAGGAAACGTACCTTCAAAAACCTGATGAAGATTTACGAAAACCTGTACCAGGGAGTGATTCAACTCCAACGCCGTTCACATATTTTGGTCTCAACCCTTTCTGTAATACAATTTATAAACTCCACATCGGCAACTCAAGGTTAAATATCACAGGTTTGAGGAGTTACCAGGAGGGCCATTCATGATAGATCAATTAACATTAAATCGAGAGTTACTTGAGTCTGTGCAGCAGGCGGCACAAGAACAAGGCCAAAGTGTAGAAGCTGTTTTAGATGGTTTGATGCGCCAATACTTACGGCAAACGCGAAAAAATAAAATTGACCATGAACACGAAGCTTTTGTAAAAATGCACCCAGAGTTGAAGAGCAGCTACTTAGGACAACATGTTGCTATTCATCAAGGACAGCTTTTGGACCATGATAGTAATCTGGACAGTTTGATTAAACGGGTGCAAGATAAATTCGGCCGAATTCCAATTTTGTTTGCATTGGTGAGTGATGAACCTTTACCAACATTTAACATCCGTCGCCCCCAATTACTAAACACAAAATGAGTACAGCTTATGACCCTCACTACTGGCCTCCCTTTCCTGCCCTAACAATTTATTTACGAAATGGGGATGTTACCCTTGGTCCCTTGTTGGCCCTTTTAGATACAGGGCAGATGTGACCTTTGTTCCAGTTAATTTGCTTGAAGGCATTGAGGCTCCCGAAGCCCACAAAGCAAGAGTTCGCAGCCACTTCGGCGAAATGCACCCGGTACAACTATATGCCATCGGTTTTCAAATAGAAGGAAACAATTTGGCTACTACTTATGTTGTCGGTGATGAGCAAGACAATGAAATTATTTTAGGGCGAGACGTTCTAAATAAATTGCCGATTTTCCTTGACGGTGTTCAAAAGCAAGTGGAAATTTTAGACGATGCAACAGTGCAACGCTTTAGAAACAGAAGAAAGTAGAAGATTATTCATTTCTCAGAAACCTTTCAAAATTAAGCTTATAAGTCATACCAATTATACTGCGTAAGGTTACAAATTGAGGTATTACTGAAGGGGATTAGAGATTGGAGGTTAGAGGTTTGCCGATCCCCAATCTCTAATCTCCAATCTCAATGAAAACGTTAGTTTATGCCCTTTGGGGATATAAAACAGCCTGGGCCATGTCCACCCTCAACGTCGTTCACACATTTTGGTCTCAAACTTTTCTGTCATACAATCTGTGGGTGCCATCTTACTCATCAAAGATGACAACCATAGGAGATAATCCCCATGACTTTAAGTGAATTGATACCTTT
>CAZPEJ010000008.1:1913-3336 GCA_964585465.1 uncultured Ardenticatenaceae bacterium | reverse complement strand
TTATGACTCTTTTGGAGCAGCAAAAATGTTAATGAATGCTCTCACAGAAGATAACACAAGAGTAAGTTATGACCCTTATAACGATTAACCCCACAACTGACCAAATAATCCAAGAATACCCGGAAATGACCCCGGCCGAAGTGAAAACAGCCATCCACAAAGCGCACGAGGCGTTTCAAAGCTGGCGTAAGACAAGTTTTGCCGAGCGGGCCACTTTGATGCGGCGGGCGGGGCAGATTTTGCGGGAACGGGCGGCTGAATACGGCCGTTTAATGGCCCTGGAAATGGGTAAACCCGTCAAAGATGGCAAAGCTGAAGCCGAAAAGTGTGCCTGGGTGTGTGACTACTATGCCGATAACGCCGAAACTTTTTTGCAGCCCGAACCTGTCGCCACCGATGCCAGCAAAAGTTTGATCGCCTTCCAACCCATCGGCATCGTGTTAGCCATCATGCCCTGGAACTTCCCCTTCTGGCAAGTGTGGCGGTTTGCCGCCCCCTCCCTCATGGCAGGCAATGTGGCCTTGCTCAAACACGCCCCCAATGTCATGGGCTGCGCTCAGGCGATTGAGGCTGTTTTCCGCGAGGCAGGTTTCCCAGAGCATGTTTTCACCAATCTGGTGGTGGATGTGCCACAGGTGGAGGCCATCATCGAAGACCCGCGTGTGGCGGCGGTGACGCTGACGGGCAGCACACGAGCAGGCAAGGCGGTGGCGGCCAAAGCGGGGGCGATGCTCAAAAAAACAGTCCTGGAGTTGGGCGGCAGTGATCCTTATGTGGTGTTAGAGGATGCGGATTTGGAAACGGCCGTTAAAACCTGTGTCTTTAGCCGCCTCATCAACGCCGGGCAAAGCTGCATCGCTGCCAAACGGTTTATTGTGGTGGAAGCCGTGCGTGAGCAGTTTGAAAAACTGTATGTGGCACAGATGCAAACCTACCAAATGGGTGATCCCTTCGCCGAAGGAGTGACCGTTGGCCCACAAGCGCGGCACGATTTACGCGATAACTTGCATCGCCAGGTACAAGAGAGCGTCGCCAACGGAGCCACCTGCCTGTTAGGTGGTGAACTGCCCACCGGCCCTGGCGCGTTTTATCCCCTCACCGTTTTAACCAACGTCCGCCCCGGTCAGCCCGCCTACGACGAAGAGCTTTTTGGCCCGGTGGCCGCCATCATCGCCGCCAAAGATGAAGCTGATGCCATCCGTATTGCCAACGATACCCCCTATGGCCTGGGCGCGGCTATCTTCACCCAAGACCTGGCAAAAGCCGAACACCTCGCCACTCACGAACTCCACGCGGGCTGCTGTTTCGTCAACTCCTTTGTCAAATCCGACCCCCGCCTGCCCTTCGGTGGCATCAAAGAAAGCGGCTACGGCCGGGAACTTGCCATTTATGGCATTAAGGAGTTTGTCAATATCAAAACCGT
>CAZPEJ010000008.1:0-1813 GCA_964585465.1 uncultured Ardenticatenaceae bacterium | reverse complement strand
ATTCACCATTCACAATTCACCATTCATTCCCCCATTCCCTATGACACACATTGATTCCATCTCCATCCACCACTATCGCCTTCCTTTAGACCCACCGTTTCATGCTTCCTGGGATCCAAACCCGCGCCAAAGCCATACGGTTACGCTGGTGCGGGTGCGGGCGGGGGTGTATGAAGGGGTTGGTTCGGGGGATGCCATGTTGGGGTTTCAGGGGCATGAATCGCTGTTTATCGGCCAAGACCCCTTTGCCATCGAGCGACATGTGCGGATTTTGGACAATTTGCAGTTTCATTACGGCCGTATGTGGCCTCTGGAAGTTGCTTTGTGGGATTTGATGGGCAAGATGAGTGGTCAACCGTTGTGGAAACTGCTGGGCGGGCGCAGCAACCAGGTAAGGCTCTACGCCTCTACCGGGGAACGACTACCAGCAGCACAACGGGCAAAAACGGCCGAATCCCTCAAAGCCGCTGGTTTCCCCGCTCTCAAACTGCGCTTCCACGCCACCAACCCCCAAGACGACCTTGCCATTGTGCAAGCCGTCCGCCAGGCAGTGGGGCCAGACATGGTTATTTTGGTAGATGCCAACCAGGGGTGGCAAATGCCCTGGGATGCCACCGCCCCCTGGGATTTTAAGACCGCCCTGTGGATGGCCGATGCCCTGGCCGAACTGGATGTATTCTGGCTGGAAGAACCCCTACACCGGCATGACTATGGCGGCCTGGCTGAACTACGGCGGCGGGCCAAAGTGCGGATTGCGGGCGGCGAAGGCAACCGGGAATTTAGCGAACTGCGCGAATATCTGCGGCATGGGTCGCTAGATGTGTATCAGGCCGATGTGGTGTGGAGTACGGGCATCTTCCGCGCCCGCCAACTGGCCCAAGAGGTGCAGGCCAGCGGAGCTATCTACTCTCCACACACCTGGGGAGATGGCCTGGTACTGTTAGCCAACCTGCATGTGTCTGCCGCCCTTTCTACTGCCCCATTTATCGAGTTCCCCTTCGACCCGCCCGCCTGGACACCAGAACGGCGCGACTACATCTTACCTGCTCCCTTCTACCCCACCACCCCCGGCACCCTGGTTCTGCCCGATGCCCCTGGACTGGGTGTCCAAATCAACTGGGAAACCCTGGAGCCGCTGCGGATTGGCATTGGGACAATGGAAAGTTAGAAAAATATCTTTTGGGAGATTGGAGATTAGAGATTGGTTCAATCTCCAATCTCTAATCTCAGTTCTGTAAGTTGTTTAATTTTCATTCCTTAAGGTCGTAATATGAGTATAAAACCAATCCGAACTGAAGCTGATTATGAAACGGCCCTGGCGGAAATTAACCATCTTTGGGGAGCGGCCTACGGTTCACCAGAAGGAGAGCAGTTAGAGTTGTTAGTTACTTTGGTTGAAGTGTATGAAGAAAAACACCATCCCATTCTGCCGCCAGACCCTATCGAAGCACTTTTGCATTATCTGGAAAGCCAGGAACTTACCCGACGTGATTTAGAGCCTTACATTGGTTCTCGTGCCAGGGTATCGGAGATTTTGAATCGGAAACGGCCGTTATCGTTAGACATGATCCGAAAATTGCAAAAAGGGTTAGGCATTTCGGCCGATATTCTCATTCAACCGTATGAATTACAAAAAGAGAACCCCGGTACCTTTTTTGTGCAAAAGCCGAATCAAGTTTATCAACTGTTGCAGGAAAAGAGAGAACCCTGGAGTAAAACAAACCATGAAACATGACCAAATCCATGATGCGTAAAAACCTCCAATCTCTAATCTCCAATCTCAATCCCCATTCCTCACCAACCCGCCCAACAT
>CAZPEJ010000007.1:18670-23510 GCA_964585465.1 uncultured Ardenticatenaceae bacterium | reverse complement strand
GGGATTTCACCTCAAAGTACGCAAAGAACGCAAAGGCTTTCTCTTTATCTTTGCGTACTTTGCGGTGAATCGTTACGCCTATTGTATTAACTTCCCATTGGCAATGTTAGCTGAACGCGGGTGAACTGGTGGGGGGTGCTGTCTACCGAGAGGAAACCGCCCACAACCGCCATCATCGTGCTGTGCAGGGCTAACCCCTGACCGCTCCCTTGACCGTTGACGGCCGTTCCCAACCCCACCCCGTTATCCTCTACCTCCATGACCAACCCATTTTGCCACTTCAAGCGAATGGTGAGGCAAAACGGCCGCCCTCTATCCGCCCCCCGACCATATTTGGCTGCGTTACGGATGGCTTCACGGGCTGCATAAAATAACACGTCGGCCGTCAGGGTGGGAATGGCACGCAAGGCTTCGGCCGTTTGTGGGGCTACCTCCCAAATCACTTCATCGAAGGCAGGGCTGAACTCTTGTTCCACAGCCCGGCGCAGAGCGGTGAGCAACCCCAGCCGGGCCACTTCGGGGGCCGAGGTGGTGGGCATTTGGTGTAGCAGGTCAGAAATTTGCCGATGAGCGGCCGTGAGCTGGTTGATGGCCTCCTGCGAACTGCCACTGCTAAGGTGGATCATGGCTGTTTGCAGAGTGGGCAGAATATCATCGTGTAACACACGGCGGGTTTGTTGGTCTACTACCTGGGTTTGTGCCAGCCGTTCCCGCTGGACAGCCATCAAACGGCGGGCCATCTCCGCACTGGCCTGGGTATCAATCAGCCGTTCGCCACTGATGCGGGCAATTTCAATCTCCTCCTGGGTATACAACCCGCCGTTCCGTTTTTCGCCCAACAGAAACACCCCAATCAACCCCCGTTCGCTCCACAAGGGAATGGCCCACACAGCCCCAGCGTAACGGCCGTTTGCCAATGGCACAATCATGGTTTGGGGCGAGTGGAACTGGCTGGTGATGTCCGTGAGGGTAGGCAGGGTGGGGTTGGTGTCGCCGGGATGGGTCAAGGGTGGCCCAACCAGGGGAGCTAATGGCCCCAAAGCCACCAGATAGGCCACTTGAGCGTCTAAGATATCGGCACATAAGGCGCGAAAAGGGGAAACCATGTCTACATCGGGTGGGGCAGAATGGGTGAGCAGGTGTTCATAGAGGCGATGGCTGGCAACAAACGGCCGCAACTGGTCAATATACTGCTCCCGTTCCACATATGACCGCCAACTGAGCAGGGCATAAAAAACGGTCATCAGCAGGGCAGAGAGAAAAAGGGCATAAAACGGCCGTAACTGAATGATCACTGTGCCACCAATCACCACCCCGGCCCCGGCCGCCAGCAAAATGGCTTGTCGCCAGTAACGCACCAGACCGCGCCGGGGCAATGTTTTACCAGTAAACACTTCATAAGAAACAATGGCTTGCCCCAGGAGGATGTTGGCGATGGCAATGAGGATGGTAATTGTCAGGTCGAATATGGCGATGATTTCGGCCGATTGGGCATAAATGACAAACAAAGTAGTACTGCGGGCGGTCTGTACAATCCACAACGTAATGCCTGCCACCAATAAACTGACCAGCAGCAGCACAATAGAGGTGGCTGCCAGCCAGGGCCAGGCCCGTTGCCGCGCCAATGTCCCCATAACACGAGTGGAGGGGCCAGGCTGGCGCAAGGCATGGAGCGAAAGGCCAATACACAACACTACATACCCGGAGTAACCAACAGCCAACATGGGAATACCCGCAATTGACCAGCGAATGAACCCGCGTAATGGGTTCAGGCTGGGGGTTGGCAGCAACAACAGCACAATACCCAGGCTGAGACTGAGAAAACCAAACCCCATGATTGTCATGACCAGGAAAAACCATCGGCGTTGTTTGCGGTGCAGTTTAGAATGGGGAGGTGGCCCCCAAAAGCCGGAATACCACAACACCACCGTGTACCAGGCAAATGGCAGGGCAACGGCCGGAACCAGCCCCACTGTCCACCAAAAGATGAGGCTGCGGTAGCTGAGTTGATCCAGGCCAACCCCCAAAATGGCGGTGTGGCTGACAAAAAACGCCCCGCCCAATAACAGCCCCAAACTGCCTAACCAGATGCCCCAGGTGCGACGGTCAGAATTTAACAGCACCGTCAGCCCCAGCCAAATAAGCAAAATGGCGTTAAAAAGGGAGAGGGAAAGGGTGGCCCAGTTGAGGAGGAGGTTTTGGCTCATGGTCAGTGGATAGTGAACGGTGGACAGTGGACAGTGAACAGTATGGTACTGTTTACTGTTTCTACCATTTTACAGGTTCCCCTCGTTCGTTGGTGATAAAGGCGTTGCCGTCTTCGTCCCAGGTGAGTAAACGGCCGCTTTGCACGATGAGCGCGGCGCGAGTGCGGGCTACTTTTTCGTCGGTGGTGGTGTCGTTGAGGCCCCAGGCAGTGTAAATCTGGCCGTTGATGCGGCTGATGGTGCGTTTGTCGCGGAAACCCATGCGGGTGGCAATTTGTTCGTTGCTCATGCCGTGTGCCACCATGCGGGCAACCTCTTGTTCGTTAGGTTCTAGCAGCGACATAGGGTTGTTTTCGTCTTTGTGGCGCACCTCTTGAACGCGGGATTCAATATCAGGGTCAATAAAACTTCGGCCGTTCACTGCATCTTGCAACAGGGGCATAATCATCTGTGGGAGCAAATAGTTGGATTTTCGCACATAGGCGTAATGGCTGAGGATGCCCGCACGGCGGAAGGCGCGATAATAAGCATCATCGTCTTGGATGGAGTAAAAAACAACGGGCATTCGCGGAAATTCACGGCGGATGGCAACGGCCGTTTCGATCCCATTCATCTCCCCTGCCAGTTGCACATCCATCAAAATGACCTGTGGCGGCCGTTCCAGGCAAAAAACCAAAGCCTGCTCCCCGGCACCACAATCAAACAACACATTTGCCCCGGCATTTTGTAACCCGGTTTTTAAGGCCGGGCGCAGTTTTTCATTATCTTCTACGATTAACAGGTTTAACATCGTGATCAATATCCAGTGGTCAGTACTCAGTACTCAGTGAACAGTCGTCAGTGAACAGTGGTCAGTCGTCAGCAAACTGTTCACTTTTTACTGTTCACTGTTCACTTTTTACTGTTTACCGTTTACTAAGCCCTTCGTCAAGCACTTGGGTGTTAATCCATCATTCGTAAATCACAATACCTTACGTCAAGCACTCAAGTGTCATATGCTACGCCTTCAAACCATCGTGATTTCCCTCTTCTCCTGCTTAAATACCATAACCTGTAACTTGAAACCTGCCACCTGAAACTTAAGGATTTCAGGTGACATGATTTGAACGAGGATAATATGGTACAAGAACAAGTTTTGCCACAAATGCCTATGATGGAAACAAAACGGTCAGCTCCCTTGCTGGTGGCAGCCCTGGCCCTGGGTTGGAGCGCAGACCTGCTGTTTTATGGCAAGAGTGTGGGGGTTTCGCTGCTCATTTTTGTGTTGTTATGCCTATCGGTTTTATTTGCTCTGGGTTGGCGCGAAAAGATTCGGCCGAAAACCCACAACTTCTGGCTGCTGTTGCCGTTGCTCTTTTTTGCCAGCATGGCCTTTATTCGCGCCAATCCCTTTGTCACCAGTTTGAACGTATTGGCAACCCTGGCAATTTTGAGTTACGTCCTCTTTTTCTATGCCAACGGCCGGGTTTCGGCTTTGGGGCTGGTAGACGTATTGCTGCTGCCGATGCGGGTGGGAGGTCATAGCCTGGTAAACGCAGCCCCGGTGGTACGTGAAACGGTAGATGCCAAATGGGCGCGTGAACAAGGGCGAAAAAACCTGTTTCCTTTATTGCGGGGCCTGGTGTTGGCGATACCCGTGTTGTTGGTATTTACCGGTTTGTTGACTTCGGCCGACTTGATATTTGCCGACTATGTACAAAATGCCCTGGAACTGGAATTTCTTTCTACATTTGTCGAATGGGTTTGGCGGGGCTGCCTGATTTTGTTCATGGCCTGGGGTTTCACGGGTGGGTTGGCCTATGCCTGGGCGCGACAAACCAGCGAAGACGACCAGAGCAGCCTGGATAAAACCTTAATGGCAATTCCGCGCCACCTCAGCCTGGGTATCACCGAAACAGCCACCGTCCTGGTGTTGGTAGACATGTTATTTGCTGCTTTTACGGCCGTTCAATTCACCTATTTGTTCGACGGCCGGGCCAACATCACCTTAGAAGGGTACACCTATGCTGAATATGCCCGACGTGGCTTTTTTGAACTATTGGCGGTGGCTCTGCTTTCCCTGGTAATGATTGTAGGATTAAACTGGATCACCCGCCGTGAATCGAAACGGCAAATCCGCTTTTTTAACAGCCTCAGCACCCCCCTCATTGGGTTTGTGCTGGTTATGCTGGTCTCTGCTTTTTACCGCATGGGGTTATATGAAGCCACATATGGGTATACCGAATTACGGCTTTATGTGTATGTGTTTATGGTGTGGTTAGGTGGGTTGTTGACCTGGTTTTTGTTCACCCTGTGGCAACGGCCGGAACGATTTCCAATAGGTATCATTCTGGTTTGCATCGGCTTTTTAACAACACTCAACCTGATCAACCCAGATGCCTTCATTGTGCAGCAAAACCTGGCCCACTACCAGGCCACTGGCAGCCTGGATGCCGCCTACCTCACCACCCTTTCCGATGACGCAGTGCCAGGTTTAACGGCCGTTCTGGCCCAGGTCAAAAATGATAATCAACTGTTGCTGGTTCCTGCCTGCATGGCGTACCGAGAGACGGCCGATACCACCTGTTATGCGACTGCAACAGACATCATCGAAACAGAGTTAGCTACTCGCCTGGAAACGATGCAAAACAATA
>CAZPEJ010000007.1:13324-18570 GCA_964585465.1 uncultured Ardenticatenaceae bacterium | reverse complement strand
ACAGACATCATCGAAACAGAGTTAGCTACTCGCCTGGAAACGATGCAAAACAATACCACCTGGCAGCGGTGGCAGTCGTTCCATCTTTCTCGTTGGCAGATGTATCGGTTGTTAGTGAACAGTCAACAGTGAACAGTGGACAGTGAGCAGGGCGTTTAGGAACGACTATTATGCGAAAGATTGTTTCTTTATTTTGTATCGGTTTATGGATGGTGACGGCCGTTTTTCCTTTGGCAGCAGGGCAAACAAACCATTGTGAGGCTGGCCCGGTGGGGTTTGTGCCCCTCACCGACCTGGGGCGCAACTTCTACCAGGGGTACGAAGGGGGATTGTATGGGGCTGGCTCGAACAGTCGGCCGTATTTGCACGAAGCGGCCGGTTTGGCCCTGGCAAACCATATTGAGCCGTTAAGCCCAACCGGAATCCCCAGCACAAGCGGCAAAATCGGTTTTCTGGGGGTTGGTATGTCCAATGCAGAAGCAGAGTTTGAGCAGTTGATGGCTTTTGCGCGGCGGGATACGGCCGTTAACCCGGCCGTTGTGATGGTGAACGGGGCGCAACATGGCAAAGCTGCCCAAATGATGGCAAATTCCGCCGATAACTTCTGGCCGGTGTTGCTGGAACGGGTGCAGGAAAGTGGCCTCACCCCCTTGCAAGTGCAGGTAGCCTGGCTCAAAGAAGCCCATGCCGAAGTGAACCTGTCCTTTCCCCAAGACGCGCTGCTGTTGCAGCAAGAGCTAATCCAAATTGTGCAACTGCTTTATCAACAGTTTCCCAACCTGAAAATCATTTACCTTTCCAGCCGCAGTTATGGCGGCTACGCCGAACTCCCTCTTAGCCCCGAACCCTTCGCTTATCAATCGGGGTTTGCGGTCAAATGGCTGATTCAGGCACAAATCGCTGGTGATCCGCAGCTAAACTATGCCGCCGACCGAGGGCCAATCAAAGCCCCCTGGTTAGCCTGGGGGCCATATCTTTGGGCCGATGGCACCACCCCCCGCCAGGATGGCATGACCTGGAGTTGTCATGACTTCCAGGCAGATGGCACCCACCCGGCCGTTACCGGGCGAATCAAAGTTGCCCGTTTGTTGGGTGATTTTTTACGCCAAGATACAACGGCCGTTCCCTGGTTTTTGCGCGCATCGGCACAGACGATAGCGGATTAAACCCAGATTTGATGGATAAGATAGATTTTCACGGATGAAGATGAATCAAATAACACGAAATCACTTTCTGCTCTTTCTCGCTTTAACTTTTGCCTCCACCGTCTGTGTGGCAATGGTAGCCGCCCGATGGGTGTATAGCGATACCAGGTATTACTTTTTCCTGTTGTGGAATTTGCAGATGGCCTGGTTGCCTTTTCTGTTTGCCTGGGGAGCTTTTGTTACCGCCGCTACACCCCCCGCCACCTGGCTCAAAACGGTGTGGCAGGTGGGTTTGGGGCTGTTATGGCTGCTGTTTTTCCCCAATGCCCCTTACCTGGTGACAGATTTAATGCACCTGCAACCATTGGGGAATGTTCCCATCTGGTACGATGCTATTTTGCTTTTTGCTTTTGCCCTCACAGGTTTGTTACTGGGTTTTCTCTCGCTCTACTTCATGCAAACCATGGTGTTACAACGTTTCGGCCGAACAGCCAGCTGGGGGTTTGTGTTGGTCACAGTGGGGTTAAGCAGTTTTGGGGTCTATATCGGCCGATTCCTCCGTTTTAATAGTTGGGACGTATTCACCAACCCACTCCATTTAATTTACAACCTTGTTACCCACCTGGATCAACCCTATTTGTTGATCCGTTCCATGACCGTTTCACTGCTTCTCAGCCTTCTACTGTTAGGAACATACGCTGTTTTGTTGTCGTTGCCCCTGGTGGCCACCCTGCCCCAAACCAGGGATTAAGGAGTAATCCATGAGCAGTTACACCGTCCAGGAAGATGAAAAATGGGAAATCCCCGCTTTAGGCATTGTGTCGGGCTGGTTTGGGGTTGTCCTCATCACCATTACGGCCGTTAGCCGCATTATCAGCCAGAGCAGTGTGATAGCTGATGGATTGGCAACCATCTTAATCGCTTTGTTGCTGGCCTCCCTGGTTTATGTGTTATTGGCTGGCGGCCGAAACCTGAAACTGGCAGCCATTCCCCTGATTCTCAACGTATGGACATTGTTAATTGTGGAATTTGTCCCATTTGAACAGGTGTGGGAGCAGGCACGGTTTCGCTGGCATCTCAATGGGTATCAGGAAGTGATTTACCTGGTAGAAAGCGGGCAACTTCGCCCCAACGAACAAGGTGAGATCACTCTGCCCGCTCATTACCACTCGTTATCGGCCGATAACGGCCGTATTTTGGCAGAAACAGACGAAGGCATGACCCAAATCATCTTTTTCACCCGCTACAACGCCCCCCGCGATTTTTCTGGTTATCTCTACCGTTCCGACAACACCCCACCCCGTATGAGCGAGTTTGGCGGCCGTTGGCGGCATGTGGTTCAAGTACGGCCGAACTGGTTTTTTTGTGAATCTTATTGAGTTTGGAGGCTAAAAAGGGGCGAATTTCTTATGAGGTACTCATAACAAATTCCAGCGAATTTCCAGAGGTAGAATATATTGTAAACTACCCTCGCGCGCAAGAAAACCCCACCCAAGTCAGCAATTCCCAATTTGGGAATCGCCATCGGTTGAAACCGACGGCTACCAAACCCAAACCTGTTTTAACAGGTTGAAACGTGGCTTTTGAACGTGTTTTAGCACGTTTTTTTGCCTGGCCTGGGGTTTGAACCCCAGGCGAAAGCAGTAAAGTGGGAATTGCTGCACCCAAGTTCTGTTCAAGGCGTATGCACCATGTATGCTTTACTCCCCCACTACCAACTCGCCCAAATCCACAGCTGCCCCTGGCTGCACCAAAATGACTTCAGAAAGGCCAAATTCCGTTTCTAACTGTGCCCAGGCGTTTTTCCCCGCTTTGATGGTAATTACATACCGGCCGTTCGGCACATTTTCAAACACAAAGTTGCCATCACCATTGCTGGTGGTGGTCAGAAAAAAAGGCTGGTCTGAGCAAGGGGTTTCGCCATAAAAGTTACTGCCCAGATTGTGAACACAAATTTCTACCTGGGCATCTGCTATCGGCCGATGGGTGTGATCCACCAATTCACCCGCCAGGGTTCCGGCCGTTTTTTCGGCCGTTGTGGGCAAGGGTGGCCCGCCGTTAATGACCACCAAACTGTACAAGTTGTTATCGGCTAAATCGGCCGTGTGCATGTGATAGGTGTGCCAGGAGGCCCCATCAAATACGTTTAACCCCCAATCAGTTGCCAGCCACACCCGCCCTTGCCCGTCTGCGGTCATGGCACGGATGCGGCCGCTGCTGAGGCCAGCGGTTTCTCGGTTATAGGTTGTCCAGGTGTTCCCATCAAATACACTCACCCCGGTGCTAAAAGTACCCACCCAGAGGCGGTTTTGCCTGTCTATGGTCACACTTTCTACGGTAAACAGGTCGGGATTGTCGAAGGCCAGCCAGTTACCCCCGGCTAAAGTCAACAACCCCCGACTATGAGCCGCCCAGGGTCGGCCGTTGCCGTCAATGGTTAAGGCAGCAAAAAAGTATAACGCCTCAAACCCTTGCCCTTGTTGATAAATTGTCCAGTTGCCTGCCTGAAAACGGGCAAGGCTGTTGGAAGTAACCACCCACACGGTACCATCGGGAGCCTCAGCCACATCATACACCAATCGGTTGGCGGCCTCACCTGTTGCCAGCAAATCGGCCGAATAGGTGCGCCACTCGGCCCCATCAAAATAACTCACCCCTTCAAAATGGGCCACCCAGATGTCCCCCGATGCTGTGCAAACAATGGCTTCCGGGTTGTTAAACCCCCATCCCCCTTCGATGATCTGCCACGTTTTGCCGCTGGAGGCGGTGATGGCAGAACTATGTAGCAGCAGTAAACGGCCGTCTGGGCACACGGCCATGTCATAAATGGCATCATCCGCCAGGCCATCTGCTTGAGTGGTAGTTAACCAGCCATCTGAGGTAAGGCAGGAGAGGCCATACCCCCAGGTGCCAAAACAAGCCATGCCGGGTTCGGCCGATAGTGGCAGAGGGGTAACATGGCTCAAGATACCACTTTCTGGGGTGGTTGCTTCGCTGGTGGTCGCTGCGTGGGTAGGTTCGGCCGTTTCCTGTAATGTGCCATCTACCAGGCTACAAGCTAATGTTGGCAGCAGTAAAATCCAACCGTATAGCCACTTTTTCGTTTCCATGTTTATGCTCCTCAAATTGCTGTTTGTGGTGGTAACTATCCAGATATGCAATGTTTCCAGTTAGAGGCTGCTGGTGGCTGATAGCTGAAAGCTGACGACCAAACGCCCGCACCTAATTTTGCAAGAGAGAAAAGACCCAGGCAATAGCCTCTGGGTAATCGGCCGTATCCAGCACAAATTCCTGCCCAATTGGTACTGTTTTTAAGTAGGTGTAGTCAGGTGTGAATTGCCAACGACTGTCGAGTTGATGGTAGGTAAGCGGGAAACGGCCGTTGCGCGGCCGAAACCAGGGTGGTAATTGCCATAGGCTACGGGTGTGGTGATCGGCCGTTAACTTGTGGTTTTGTTGGCAGCGGGCAAACACCCCCGCCCCAGGCCAGGGCTGTGGCTGGTTGCCCAGGTTTAGCTGGTTGTAGGCCACATAAACGCTGTTGTTGGCGGCTTTGCGCCCCAAAAAATGGGGGTGTTGCGCTGCCCATTCTGGGGCACGGCGGGGTTGTGTGCCAATTGACCACACTTCGCCCACCTGCAACCAGCCGAACAACAGATGAATGTTTGGGGCGTGGTGAACAAACTGGTATCGGCCGTTCACCTGCTCCGTTTGGCGAAACCAGCCAAAGTAGAGAAATAAATCCCCCATCCCCACCCCCTGCCCGGCCAGGTGGCTCTGGGCGGCACCTTCTTGCCCAAACAACGGCCGCCACCCTGGCAAGCGGTTACAGGTTTCTGCTTGCAAATCGGGGTCTAAATGGGCAGTAGTGGTGGCCGGGATACGGCCGTTGCTTAAATCCTGGATCAACTGCCCCAGCGAAACCCCACCGCTCTGTAAATCGTTATAAACCACCCCCGGCCGGGTCAGGGAGGATTTCTCTGGAATGGGTAAAGATTGCGCCCGGCCGTTGGGCAAAATGGGGCTGGGAATGCCACCATTCTGGGCATCCAACCCTTTGCGACTCAAAATAATTTTCATGGTTTCTTCGCCCTAAAAATG
>CAZPEJ010000007.1:0-13224 GCA_964585465.1 uncultured Ardenticatenaceae bacterium | reverse complement strand
CATCCAACCCTTTGCGACTCAAAATAATTTTCATGGTTTCTTCGCCCTAAAAATGTTTGCCACGTTACCAGAATACCACATAACCCCGTAACGACTTTAGTCGTCCAGACCGCTGAAGCGGTTACTACGAACAAAAACGAGAAGTTACTCTTAGACACGTCTTAGTACAGGTTTTCGTAAATTCTCATCACTGATTACTGCTTACTGTTTACTGTTTACTGATTACTGTTTACTAATTACTGATACTGGTAACACAGGTGCGATGGGTTTTTGCGGATTTTTCTGGTTTGAAAATGCCCCTTGACAAAGTGTATGTATGACACTATAATGAATTTGTGTTTTTGGTACACTATACACAAATACGGCAAACGAAGGAGTTTTCATCATGTTCAAATTACTGGTTGTTTCATCCCTCTTTTTTATCATTGGCACTATTACCGCAGGCCTAAACGGCATTTGGGCGGCGGCCGTTCTCTCTATTTTGTTTTTTACCGTGTGGGGGATCAAAACCTATGCACTGGTCAATGTGCCAGAACTGGAAGTGGGTGTGGTGTATAACACCGAACGGAAAGCGTTTAGCCGGTTCCTTTCCCCAGGCTATCACTGGCTTATTCCCTTTGTGGAAAAAGTAGAAACCACCATTTCCACCGCCACCGAGACGGTAAGCGACAAAAGCAAAGGGATTCAAGCCATTGGTGGGTTGATGTTGAACATTGAATGGACAATGGCCTACACCCTCAACCCGATGAAACTTTCGGCCGATTCACAAAACAAAATGGCGCGTGCCCTGCCCAGCAAAGCTGCTCTCATTGCCAAACGGCACATGGCAAACTGTTTACAACACCTGGTCGGGGAGATGACGCTGGAAGAGTTGTGCCAGCCTGGCGTTCACAAACGGCTGGAGCGAGAAACACGGCAATTGGTGGCTGAACGATTAGCCCCGATGGGTTTTGAGGTAACGCGGGTGATGGTGGGGGCGATGGAACTACCAGTCCATGTAAAAGCCGCCCTGGAAATGGCACACGAACGACAAATGCAAGCAGAAAACGAAGCCAAAACCCTGGCCTATTTGCAAAAAGTTGTCAGCCACTTTTCCGAAGCAGATATGCAACGATTGATGGAACTGGAGCGCATTCACCAGATGGGACAAAACGGCGTAACCCTGCTTTACCCCACCCTGATGGAACGCGAAAACCCTAAAAACCCGGCCGTTGCCTACTCCCGTTTCAATAACAACCAGACGGCCGTAACCCTTTCTTAAACCCCAATACGTTTAACCGCAGCCACAAAACCGAGTTTTTGGAAAACTCGGTTTTTTATTTCCTACAGAGCCAAATAGCATATCGGCCGTTTTCTTAAGATTTTTGGAGATAGGTTGTCTCTGGTTTCCCCCCACTGGCAACTGTCCACTGTTTACTGATTCGGTAAGCTCTTTGTGCTGATGGGCAATTGATTCGGCCGTCTTTGCCCGCGCCGCTTTTCACCCCCTGGCAACTGTGTTACACTGCACCAGACAAACATCCCCCTTGATTTTTTAACAGGAGCGTAGTCATGACAACTGTAGAAAAGTCTATCTTTATTAACGCTTCGGTCGAAGCAATTGACGCGGTGGTATTAGACGGCCGTCGCCTGCCTGAATGGTACGCAGGTATTCAAGAAGCCAACCCAGATGCCACCTTTCCCGAACCGGGTGGTGTGGTGAATGTGGTGTACAAAGCGGCCGGTATCAACTTTAACATGACCATGACCTGCCTGCGTCTGGCGCGGGGGCAGAGCCAACTGCTTAAACTGGATGGCATGATCGCAGGCAAAACACGCTGGGTGTATGTGCCAGAAGGAAACGGCATTCGGGTAAATGCCACTTTTGAATATGAGATGCCCGGTGGCAGCATTGGGCAGGCCATCAATAAACTGGTAGTAGAAAAGATGAATGTAGATAACCTGGAAAAAAGCCTAAACAACCTGAAGGCAGTAGTGGAGGGTGGATGAACGATGCCATAGGTTCAAACGAGCGCACCTATCGAACGGATGTGACCGTAAAACAGTGTTGCAGCACAAAACGATGTTAAAAAGGGATGTCATCGGCCGAATCCTCTAACTGTTTTGCCTCTTTTGGCGATGGTAAATAGTTTTTCGGGGTGACAACCGGTTTACCTGTTTCCGCTTCGATCACATGTCGCGCCCGCCCGGCCGCTTGCCCACCCCGGTGGGCGGCCTGTTTATTTTCTGTAAACCCCTGGGCATCCTCTGTCCGCGCAATCTCGGTGGTGGTGGCTTCCCCCAACATGGTCAGGATAAGCTCTAATGGCGACATGTGATCGCGCAGGTTTTCCCGCTTTAATCCCTTAATCGTCTTGTGTTCGGTCGGTGTGATGTTAAACGTGCCCACCGAAATTTCCGACGTTAATATCCCATACTCTTTGCCGGGCTGCACCCCACGCTCTTTCCATTCGTCAGTCAACTCGTTCCGCACCACAATGGATTGTATCCGTTTGGTAATCCACTCCTCGTCATACCCTTTAGCGCGGTACATTTCTTTCATCCGTTCGGCCGCTAATTCGGGATTTTCCACCTCTTCCAGCCGTTCGCGCCCCACCTGGGCCAACCATTGTTTGAATGGCTCCGCTTTGGGCGAAGGCACCGACTGCACAATCCGAAAAATCCCCTCCACATCGGCGCAATCTGTCTGGCGCATTTTGCCATCGGAGGCTTTGAGTTTGAACTGTTTACAAAATGTAAACAGTTGCCCGGTTGTTTCTTTTTCCCGCCGTTTTAGCTGCGACCAGTAAACACGCGGGTTTTGGCTGTTGGTCAACGCTTCTATCACGTCTACCACCGCAAAATACCACTTTTGTTCTGTATCGTCCCAAAACGAGCGAATCTCGTTGCTTTCAAAAATTTGGATATTGCTCATGGTGAATTTTGAGGAGAAGTTTATTAGCTATCAGCAAGAGGCTGACGGCTAACAGCTGACAGCTTCTTATTGCCCAATACAAACATTTGTTCTATAATTCCAGATATGGATGCGTTTGTCAAATTACAAGATATTGCCCTGCATATGGATTTGGAACCAGCCGAAGAGACCCAACTACGGCCGCCTCCCACCATTGCTCCTTGTGGTCAGGCCATCGCCCCAGCTAAAAAACCGACCAAACAAGAAACAATGGGCATTTTTCACGCTTCGGCCGGTGGCAAAACTGTTCCTTTGCTCAAAACCATGCTCACCACTGCCTGCGAACGCAACTGTTATTATTGCCCATTTCGCGCCGGGCGCAATTACCGCCGCACCACCTTCACCCCAGATGAAATGGCAAAAACATTTATGGACATGAACCGGGCAGGTCTGGTGCAAGGGTTGTTTCTCAGTTCGGGGATTATTGGTGGCGGGGCAAAAACACAAGATAAATTGTTGGCAACTGCCGAACTCCTGCGCCAACGGTATCAATTCAAAGGTTATATTCACCTGAAAATTATGCCAGGGGTGGAAAAAGCCCAGGTAGAACAGGCCATGAACCTGGCAGATCGCCTCTCTATCAACCTGGAAGCCCCCAATGACCAACGCCTTTTATTATTAGCTCCTCGTAAACAATTCGTGACCGAACTGCTCCAGCCGTTGCAATGGATTGAACAAATTCGCCAGACACAACGGCCGCAACACACCTGGAATGGGAAATGGCCTTCCACCGTCACACAATTTGTGGTGGGGGCTGTTGGCGAAAGTGATGTAGAGATTTTAACTACCACCCAATATCTGTACCAACAGCTTCGCCTGCGCCGCACCTACTTTTCTGCCTTTAGCCCCATTCTAAACACCCCATTGGAAAATGTACCGGCCGAAAACCCCCAACGTAAAAACCGTCTCTACCAGACCTCTTTTCTCTTTCGGGATTATGGGTTCGACCTGGAAGAGATGCCCTTCGACCCCAATGGCAACCTGCCTTTGCACATAGACCCCAAACTGGCCTGGGCCAAAACCAATCTGCTGGAACGGCCGGTAGAATTAAACCACGCCGCCCCAGAAGAGTTGTTGCGTGTGCCCGGGGTGGGGCCAAAAGGCAGCGAGGCTATCTTACGCGCCCGCAAACAGACCCGTCTGCGCGACCTAAAAGATTTACAAACAATTGGAGTGCAAACACGCCGCCTGGCTCCTTTTGTATTGTTAGATGGCAAACGGCCGACCTACCAGCTTTCCTTCCTGGAAGAGTAACCGCACAACCTCTGAATCACCTGGTTTATTCAACTGGTTTATAATCCCAGACCATGAAAAAATTAATGGTTATTTTTTGGTTTTGTCTGGGTCTGGTGGGGTGCAACGGCCGTTTTGAAACACCCCTTCCCCCCACCCTGTTACCCGCCTCCCCTCCTGCAACCAATCCCCCACCCTTACCCACCACAGCAAACACCTCTCCCATGCCCTGGAACGGCCGAAACCTGACAGGCTCGCTGGTTTTTGTGCGGCTACAGCCCGGCAAGGTGGATCTGCAAAAATTAAACCTGGTAACGGGCGAACAAACCACCCTTTTTGCTGTTCCCGAACAAGGCTGGCTCTCCCAGGCGGCCGTTTCGCCCGACGGTTCACAAATTGCCCTGGCCTATGCCCCACCCCCCAGCCCCAACCAGGTGCAATTTGGTTATAGCGATTTATACCTGATGCCTGCCGATGGTTCGGCCGCCCCCCAATTGCTTTCCAGGCGGGTTTTGCCCGATGAAATCTTTTTTAGCCCCGTCTGGTCGGCCGATGGCACCAACCTGTATTATGCCCATGTCGCCCCGGCCGAAGGCCAACAAACCTTTATTACCTATCTGGAGCAGCTTAACCTGGTCACAGGAGAACAAAAACAACTGGCGCAAAATGCTCTCTGGCCGCGCCTTTCGGCCGATGGGCAACATCTGGCCTATATCACCACCGACCCGCAAAACCAGACCAACCGCCTTTATGTGGCTGCTGCCGATGGCAGCCAGGCCACTTTGTTGATTCCTGCTGAACAGTTTGTTGCCCTGGATGCCCCCCTCTTTTCGCCCGACGGAGCCTTTATCTATTTTACCGCTGTTTCGTTCGATTCCCCCATTTCCTGGTGGGATAACTGGCTGGGGGTAGAAACGGCCGTTGCCCACAATTTGCCCTCTGATTGGTGGCGTATTCCTGTGACCGGCGGTGAACCAGAGCAACTGACCAGAATGCAGATGGCTGGGCTGTATGGGGCGTTTGCCCCCGATGGCAAAACGGTGGCTTTTACGGCCCAGACGGGTATTTTTGTGATGAACCCTGATGGCAGTGAGGTTTTGCAACGATTGGAAACGGCCCCTACGGCTGGCCTTTCCTGGGTTGCAGAGTAATTTCTGGGGCGGCGGCGCAGGAGGAAACCTACTTTTTTGAAGGCCTACGACGTTTAGAAGGCAAATCGTATCTTGTATGTCTGAATCGGTACGCCGCTATAACTTTTGTCGCCACTGTAACAACCGCTCCCCGGCCGCGTGCAAGGTTTTTTCCTGTTTGGCAAAGTTGAAACGAATCAACTGCTGCCCAGGCTGACGAAAAAAGCTAGACCCCGGCACCCCTGCTACCCCCACCTCTTTTGCCAGCCAGATGGCAACGTCCAGGTCGGTGGCAAATCCAAACTCGGAGACATCTACCAACACATAATACGCCCCCTGCGGCCGATAATAACGCAGCTCAGCCTGGTCGAGATAACCAAACAAAATATCCCGCCGATGGGCATAACGGGCTGTCAGTTCCGCATAGTAAGAATCGGGAAACTGAAGGGCAGTGACGGCCGCTTCTTGCAAGGGGGTGGCCGCCACAATGGTGAGGAAATCATGCACTTTCCGTGCCCCACCCACCACCTGGGGTGGAGCGATGACATACCCCAATCGCCACCCGGTGATGGAGTAGGTTTTGGACAGAGAGCTACAAGACAAGGTGCGCTCAAACATGCCGGGCAAACTGGCAAGATAGGTGTGGCGATAGGGTGGGAAAACGATATGTTCATACACCTCGTCAGTAATAACAAAGGCATCAAACTCCTGCGCCAGATCCGCAATGATTTGTAACTCATCACGGCCGAACACCTTTCCACTGGGATTGGCCGGGTTGCACACAATAAGGGCTTTTACCCCTTGCTGCATGGCCTGGCGCAGTTCGGCCGGGTCGAAGGTAAAATCGGGCAGGGAAAGCGACACATAAATCGGTGTGGTGCCACACAAAATGGAGTCGGCGGCATAATTTTCATAAAACGGGGAAAATGTCACCACCTTATCCCCAGGGTTACAAACTGTCATCATCGCAACCATAATGGCTTCTGTGCCGCCACAGGTGACGATAATGTCTTCTGGGTCAATAGGAAAGCCCATAAAACGGCTCTGTTTGGCAGCCAACGCCTGGCGAAAACGCAGCGCACCCCAGGTAATGGTGTATTGGTTGTGCCCCTCGGCCAGTGCCCGTTGGGCGGCCGTTATCAATTCGGCCGGGGGTTGGTTATCGGGAAACCCCTGAGCCAGGTTGACAGCCCGATATTGGGCCGCTACACGGCTCATCTCCCGAATGACCGATTCTGTAAACTGGTTTAAGCGAGTGGCAATTTGTGGCATTTTGCTCCTTTGTATTCCATTTCCAACCTCACTGTTCACTAAATTGTAACAGCTTTTGCCACGCCTCATCCCGGTTTTTCACCGCCACTGGCCGGGCCAACTCTTGTAAAACATCCTGCACATACCGCTCCTGGCGCATTCCCACCAACACTGAGGTAATGCCAGCAGTGCTACGCAACGCCCGCACGGCCGTCTGGCTGAGGGTATCTATTTGCCAATCGGGGTCGGCCTGGGCAGCTGCCTGGCGGATACGCTTTCCTTGTTGAATGGTTTCTTCCTGATAAAACGCGCTCACAGCCGCCAAAACCTCGTTCACCTTGTCAACATAACGGTCGAGCCAGGAAACGGCCTCTGCGGGCAAATTTTCGCGCCTGGAAAGGAACTGAATACCCCCTTGAGCGCGAGGAACAATATACTGCTCCTGTAACCCCTGCCAGTTGAAATAGGTACCAAACCCACGCCAATGCCCTTGCAACATTCGGCCGACGGCCAGCAGTTCTAATAAGCGGCGTTCTATTTGCCCATCTAGCTGGAATTGGGGCAATAGCCGATGCTGGAAATTCACTTCCATTTCCACCAAAGTGTCAACCGCGGTAGACACTTCTGCGGCCGTCGCGGGGTAGGCGGGTTTGGTGATAATGTCTGCCAGACGGGTAAAAAAAGTTTCTCCGCGCACGGCATTCAACGGCCGATTGACCAACACTGCCAACCCCCGTTGCCGCGCATATTGCACCACACTCTCGCCAGAGAACTGATTACGGTGCGTCATAGCCAGCGGCTCCAGCAGGTTCATAGGCAGTTGAATGGCTTGAAAGGCATGTTTTTCGCCAATTTGTTCCGCAATATGCCAGACACGCTCCAGTGACGTAAAATCTGTATCCCAGGAAGAGCCAGGAAAGGTGTTGGAACTGATGCCATACGCCTGGATACGGCCGTTGGTTACCTCTTTTTCCAGGTGTTGAAAGGCCAGGGCGATCCGTTCGTAATAGGTGCGGCGGGCTTCTGCCAATACAATGCCCACTCGATGGGCCCACTTCAAATAGTATTCGGGGTTGTGCAAAAGAAAGAGGTCTAGGGTTTGTATATTCAGTCGTTGCAGGGTGCGGTCAAGTTGGTCGGCCAGAAAATCGGGATGAATACAATGTTTCAAATGGTCATCATACTCCACCACATTGGGAAACGGCCGTCCAGCTTTTTTGAATGCCTGAGCAATTTGCAGGTTTTGTCCTTGTAAATAACCTGCTTTGGAAATGATGACCACAGCCTCGCGTGGCACCTGACCAGTTTGAACCAGGTCTGACAACACCTGCCCTATCAATTCTTCCGAGCGGCCGTCGCCATAGTTAGAGCTGGTATCTATCAGGTTGATACCGTTTAACAACGCATGGCGCAGGGCTTGTTCGTGGGCAGGGATGCCCGTTTCCACCCGATAACTGCCAAACCCGGCCTGGCTGATCCACACCCCATTGTTTAGGCAATGATAGGTCAGGTGGGGGTGTTGGGTGGCATAGGTTTGAGTGGCGGTGGGGGTGGCCCGGCCGTTTAACATTTTGCCCTCATGCCTGGGGTTCTAAAGCCGCAATGAGTGAAGCCACATCTTGTTGGATGAGTTTGAGCAGGCGCAACATTTCCTGGCGTTCACGCGGGCTAAGTTTATCAGGAGACAGGTCTGCCAGATGCCCCCGTATCCACCCCAGGCGAGCAATGCCCGTTGGCCCAGTGTGGCGGGGCAGCAAATCGGTGGTGAGAATCATCTCCGGCCGTTCGTCGGGAGGATATTCATATCCGCTATCTTGAAAAACAATGGGTATGGGTGGCGGGGTGGCGGCCGGTTGGTTGAGTGATTGGGTGAACAACGGTTCACTTCTTTCTTCTGGGGGCTGGCGCAACAGACGAATCACCTGGGTTACGGTGCGTTCGGGGTTTTTTCGCAGATAACCAGCAATTTGTTGGGTTTCGGCTTCTGTAATGTCACCTGCCATGCGGGCGGCATGGAGGGCACGTTGGTGCGACGGCCGCAACCCCTGATACACCCTGGTTTGCCGTTCGCTCAGGTTGCCGCCACGCACCGCTTCTTGAATTTCATCGGGTAAATGGAGCAACTTCACCAGTTGGTCAATCCGTTGCCGCGAATACCCCAGCCGTTTACCCACTTTGGCCCAGGTTATCTTTTGTCCCCACGGTTCACCTGCGGCCACATTTTCTTGTTTGGCGGTGTTCAATTCTTCCTGCATCAAATCGCGCAGCCGCAACAACCCGGCCGCCCGGTCTACGTCGTTCAGGTCTTCGCGCTGGATATTTTCCACCATTTGGCGCACAAAACGGGTAACGGCCGTATAATCTCGCCGTTGCACCACCGCCGGAATGGTATCTAACCCAGCCAGTTGCGCCGCTTTCCACCGTCGTTCCCCATGTACAATCAAATAACGGCCGGGTGCCATTTCCGTCACCTCGATAGGCTGAATGACCCCATCTTGCCGAATGCTGGCCGCCAACTCCTCCAGGGTAACATCCATAAAGGTTTGGCGGGGCTGGTGGGGGTCGGGCTGAATCGCATCCAGGCGAATGGCTAATAGCTGTAACCCACTGGCCTGTTCAATGTCCTGTTCGGTGGTAAACAGTTTTTCCAAGTCGCCCGTTTGGGGTTTGATGGTTGGGGCCAGGTTAATGGATAATTTTTTCTTGCTCACACATGCTCCACTGGTTATTCGCGGCTCAAGGTTATTTCCGTTTCTTGTGCCCCTTTAATAGCTCCAAAGCCACCTGACGGTAAGCGTTGGCTCCCTGGCCTTTGGGATCGAAGGTGATGATGCTTTTTCCGGCGGCGGCACTTTCGGCAAACCGCACCGAACGGCGAATAAGCGAATCGAAAATGCGAATGCCCCCGCCATACTGTTGCGCCACTGCTTCGACAACATCTTTTGTCAGGCTGGTGCGAGTATCGGCCATGGTCAATAAAATACCTTCGATTTTTAACCCTGGGTTGAGTTTTTTGCGCCGCACTGTTTCAATGCTGGACAAAATCATTAACGCCCCTCGCGCCGCCAGGTATTCGGTTTGGATAGGGATAATCACACCCGTTGCCGCCGTTAGGGCATTTACCACCAATAACCCCAACGAAGGGTTACAATCAATCAAGATGAAATCATACTGTTTGGTGATGTTGTCTAACATAGTGGCTAATACCCGTTCGCGGCTAAGGGTGTTGATCAGGTTTAGCTCAATCAGGCTGAGTTCTGGTTGCGACGGTAGCAGGTCGAACCCCTCGGCCGTTGGATAGACGGCCGTTTTGATATTGTTTTCCTGCCCTTCCATCTCGGCCTTAAAAATGTCATAGATGGTGGGGGAAATCTGGTCGGGGTTAAACCCGGCGTGTTGCGTCAGGTTGCCCTGGGGGTCTAAATCAACTGCCAGCACCCGCTGGCCTTGTTCTGCCAGGGCAGCCGCTAGGTTTACGGTGGTGGTGGTTTTGCCCACCCCGCCTTTTTGCATTGCAATGGCCACAATTTGTGTCATAGAACCTACTTACCCTTTTGGGGAGCTAACCACAAAGTACACAAAAAATACAGTAACTGTTCAGCCTCTATGGGATTCAACCGCAAAGTACATAAAGATTTTCTCTTTTCTTTGTGCCCTTTGCCGTGAATCGTTACTTGTGAAAACCTGCCCTCCATTCCCCAGGGTAAACGATAACATGAAGCGGAAAACACGTCAAAGTGTCTACCGCGGTAGACAGTTCATGTCAACAAATTCAGGTAATCGGCCGTCAGGTTCACCCGCAAATCATCCCCGCCAATACCATCGAAGGGGTTTTCTAGCTGGTCTTGGATGTTATCCAGGCTGACCAAAACAATGGCATACAACACAGCCACCAGATACCCAAGAACCGGGTAAGTGGGATAGGCGGTGTGGGCAAAATGGGGGCCAAACAAAATGGGGATGAAGTTCAGAAATAGACGGCTATAAGCACGTAAGGCAATGGGGGTGCGATAGTTGCTGATGTTGTTCATCCGCTCAAATTCAAACACCATGGTGCGTAAAATTTGATTGGCCCCCGAAATTTCGTTAGCTGGCACCCCAGTCTGGCGCATGATCTCCAAAGAGCGGGAGACTTCAGAAAAGAGCGAATACATGTGGGCAAAAGAGGTTATTCGGCCGTTTTCCCCACTTTTGAAATGGGTAGCCAGGCCATTGAGGAGTTCTTCTACTAGATGAAACCCCCGTCTGGTGCTTTCTTCGCGGTCTGTGGGCGGCCAATCGCGGTGGGCATAATAGAGGGCAACGGCCGAGGTTTTGAAATTGGCAAAGGAGTGTAAAGCATCTTCCCGTCGGCGATAGGCACTGTTGATGGAAAAAACCAGGGGAAAAATGACGGCAATGCCAATCAACCCGTCGGGTAATTCGGTGATGTAATTCAATTGGCGACAAAGATAGGTGGATAAAAGAGCCAATAGGGTGATGACAGCGGTGTGCCAATCGAGAACTTTAGAAAAATCTTTGAGGGAGTGAATCATGAAACCTTATCCGTGTGTGGTATATCGTGGTTAATTATGCAAAACTTTCTCCTGGTCGCAAGTGGACAGTGTAACTTATTCGGGCTACAGTACCGCTTACAATTTACGAATTTGGCGTTAGGATAAAGCGGGGGTGCAACTTGACCATTCAAACAAGCATTTCTATTTCACATTTAAGCAAAATCTATCAGGTGCCGGAGCGAGAAGCCGGGGTAAAAGCTGCTTTACAAAGCCTGGTGCGGCGCAAAATTCGGGAAGTAAAGGCAGTGCAAGATGTCTCTTTTCAGGTTGCTACCGGGGAAGTGGTGGGTTTTTTAGGCCCCAATGGGGCAGGCAAAACCACTACGTTGAAAACCTTATCTGGGTTGTTGCACCCGACATCGGGCGAGGTGCGGGTGTTGGGGTTTGAGCCAGCCAAACGGGCCAAAGAGTTTTTGCGCCAGATTACTCTGGTGATGGGACAGCGCAACCAGCTGGTGTGGGATATTCCGGCGATGGACTCTTTTGAACTCAATCGGGCGGTGTACCGGATTCCTGAAACCGAGTTTCGCCAGACACGAGACGAGTTAATTGGGATGATGGGGTTGGAGGAGTTGGTGAAAAAACCCGTTCGTAATCTTTCGTTGGGCGAACGAATGAAGGTGGAAATCACTGGGGCTTTGTTGCATCGGCCGAAAGTTCTTTTTTTGGATGAACCAACCATTGGCCTGGATGTTACTATGCAGAAGCGTATCCGTGAGTTTATTGCCGAATATAACCACCGTTATAACGCGACTGTTTTGCTTACCTCCCATTATATGGCTGATGTGGAAGCGTTGTGCCGTCGGGTAGTGGTTATTCATCATGGGCAGGTGTTGTTTGATGGAGAGTTAACAGGGCTGGTCGGCCGTTTTTCAGCTTTCAAAACGATCAATGTGACACTGGCTCATTCGGCCGATTTGTCGGCATATGGCGAGGTGGTTAACCAGGATGGTCTACAAACCACCTTGCGGGTGCCCAAAGCGGAAACCCCACGCACCACAGCCCGCCTGTTGGCAGATCTGCCCCTCACCGACCTGACCGTGGAAGACCCGCCCATTGAGGATGTGATTGAACAAGTGTTTGCTCAAGAGGTGATAGGTAAAGAGGAAAAAATATGAGCGCGTTTTTTGACCTCTATTGGACGCAGTTCAAAACATCGTTAGCTGTGACAGTGCAATATCGCGTGGCTACCTTTTTGTGGCTCATTGCTCTGGTGATAGAACCGGTGATTTACCTGGTGGTTTGGTCAACGGTTGCCAGGGCGCAGGGTGGTTCGGTGGGGGGGTATACGGCCGGAGAATTTGCCGCCTACTACATCGCCTGGACGTTGGTGCGGCAGATGAACATTGCCCTCACGCCATATGCCTTTGAAGAGCGGGTGCAACGGGGGGGATTATCGGCCGAATTGCTGCGGCCGATGCACCCGTTCCATTTTGACCTGGGCTGGTTTTTTGGCATGAAGGTGGTGGAGTTTGTGGCCTGGTTGCCCATTGCGGCTCTATTAACATGGATATTTCGCCCCACCCTTCACCCCACCTGGTGGCAGGTGGCCGGGTTTTTGCTGGCCATCATTACTGCGTTTGTGATGCGTTTCGTGTTGTTGTGGGTGTTGGGCATGGCAACATTTTGGATTACCCGCGTCAGTGCCATGTTCGAGCTATATTTTGCCGCCGAACTGCTGCTTTCTGGTCGTCTGGTGCCGCTTTCCCTGATGCCAGAGTGGGTGCAAAACCTGTCTTACTGGTTGCCTTATCGTTGGGCTTTTGCTTTTCAGATTGAACTGCTTATCGGCCGTTTATCCCCCCAAGAAACATTGTACGGGTTTGTGATGCAAGGTTTTTGGCTGTTGCTGGGTGTCATCCTGCTAAACCTGGTCTGGCGGGCTGGGGTGAAGAAATATTCGGCCGTTGGAGCCTGATGTCGAAACCAAGTTTTGCCAAAACACCATGTCGAAACTGAGTTTTTTCCGTAAAACTCGGTTTCTTGGATAAGCTGTTATGAGCTACTTCCGCTTATTAGGCATTTACCTTCGGGTGGGTATTCTCAACGAACTGCAATATCGGGTGAACTTTTTTGTGCAGGTGTTTCAATCGTTCATTGC
>CAZPEJ010000006.1:0-25019 GCA_964585465.1 uncultured Ardenticatenaceae bacterium | reverse complement strand
CCATTTTAACCACAGATGACACGGATAGTACAGATTGACACGGATTTAGCCTCCCCCCAGTCCCCATTCACAATTGACAATTCACAATTCACGATTAGAAACGGCCGTTCCCCCATTCAGATGAACGATTAAAAAACCCTGCTTCCCGAAACCCCCTATTTTCATCCCCATTATTGTCGAGTAAAATGTATTCGAGATTACCCAATAGGAACCTGTCATGACGATTGGGCAACCAGCAACGCCCTTTACACTTCCTTCTATACAAGGCCCTTTGATTTCACTGGCAAATTATACTCAGCAGCAACGAGTGATTTTGTGGTTTTCACGCGGGTTCACCTGCAATTTCTGTCGCAGCTACATGGAAAGCATTGTAGAACAGTACCAGGCGTTGGCAGACCATCAAATTGAGGTCATCCAGGTGGCCCCCAATTTATTGGAAACGGCCCGGCTCTACTTCCGGCAACCGCCTCCTTACCCGTTTGTATGCGATCCCGATAAACGGCTGTATGCCGTGTATGGGTTGGGGGATCGCGGGGCATTGGAAGCCACCCGGAACACCGTCGTGGCCTTTGGCACAGCGTTCACCACCGGACAGGGTATGGAAACAGTGCGGGCTTCATGGGCAGATGTGGCAAATCGAAATTTTTTGCGTCGCCTCCACCATCATGCGTTAACGGCCGTTGATCAGGGCATCTTCCTGATTGACCGCCAGGGCATCATCCGCCACGAATGGATCGTCGGCGCATTAGACACCATCCCCTCCGGGAGCGAATTATTGCAATTAGTGGAAGCAGTTTGTCCGTAATAACGTCATATGGAACTTAACGAACGGCTCACCCAACTAGGCGAAATTTTGGTAGCTTTGTCGGCCAACCCCATTCCCAGCCAACAGTTTCAATTGCTGGCTGATTACAGCAACCTGGTTTTACCGTTCGATTTTTTGGCAATTTGTCTGGTGGATGCAGATCAGCGGGGATATTGGATACACTCCCTGGTGGGGCAACCCACCGGGGCCGGGTTTGTGCGCCTCTTCTCCTTCGATGAGGGAATTACCGGGCAGGTTATCCGCCACAATCGCCGCCAGGTGACAGAAAATTTGTATGAACACCCGGCCGCAACGGCCGATTTGGAGGGTATTTTGCATCAGGCTGGTTGGCGTGCCGCTGTGGTAGTGCCGCTGCGTCAGGAAGAAAACGTTTTAGGCGCGTTATATTTTGCCGCCCAGCCACCCCAACAATACCACACCGAAGATGTACAAATTGCCAACCTGCTGGCGGCTGGATTATCGGCTGCTTTGGCTAATACCCGACTGTATCAGGCATTGGCAGATGAACGCAGCACCTTAGCGGCCGTTTTACGCAGCACCCAGGACGCGGTGGTGATGATAAACGACCAGGGCACCATTTTGTTGCTCAACCCGGCAGCAGGCAAAAAGTTGGGGGTAGAGCCTGTAACGGCCGTTGGGCACCCACTCACCCAGGTTATTCAAAACGAACCCCTGCTGAAACTATTTACCAACCCACAAAACCAAAGAGTTGAAATCACCCTGCCCGATGCCAGCATCGCCCAGGTAGAACTGGTGCAGGTAGAAAGCGACTATGGCGAACTCATCGGCTGGGCAGCCATCTTGCGCGACATTACCTTGTTAAAACAGTTGGAGCAGATGAAAAACGAGTTTGTTAATACCGTCTCGCACGATTTGAAAAACCCCATCAGCACCATCCGATTGGCAGCCGATTTGTTGCCCCAGGCTGGCAGCTTAAACGAACAACAACTTAACATCCAACAACGAATCACCGAAACGGCCGTTTACATGAACGAACTGGTCACAGATTTATTAGACCTGAGCAAAATTGAAGCCCGTTTCGACATGGAAATCACCCCCCTGGATATAGCCCAATTGGCACAAGAAGTCATCCAAAACCTGCTCCCCTCGGCCGAAAAGAAAACCCAACACCTGAACAGCCATTTGCCTGTTACCCTCCTGGTATTGGGCAATCGTAACCGTTTGCGCCAGGTATTGGTCAATTTGATTGGCAACAGCATTAAATACACCCCTCCCGGCGGCACCATTCAGGTCAACATGAGCCGCCAGGCAGGGCAAGCCCTGGTACAAATACAAGATGACGGCATCGGCATTCCACCCGCCGATTTGCCATTTGTTTTTGACAAGTTTTATCGGGTACGCAACGAACACACCCGCCATATCAAAGGAACAGGTCTGGGGTTAGCTATCAGCAAAAGCATCATTGAGGCCAACAACGGCCGTATCTGGGCAGAAAGCACTCCTGGCAACGGTAGTACCTTTTTATTCACACTCCCACTGGCATGAACCAACATTATCGTCAAGCCCAATTCATCATCATCAGCCTCGTCGGTTTTGCCCTGTTAATGGGGTTTGTTTTCCTCGTCCCCTACTCCCGTCTGGTAGCCGTTCTGGCTATCCTGTTCCTCGTTCTGGTTTTTCTCGTCACCCTGACAATTCTGAACCTGGAACGAACCAGACGAAAACTAGAGCGGCACGTTCAAGAGTTAAACAGCCTGCAAGCCATCGGGCAATCGCTCAACGGGTATGCCCTGAACGACCGCCTCAATCTGGCTGCCATTTCCCAAATTATCTATCAAGAAGTTTCTCGCCTCATGCCCACAGACACCTTCTATCTAGCAGCTACCGATACATTGCGTGATGACATTGTTTTTCAACAGCATATTGAGCAGGGACAACCCGTAGAACCGTCTAGCCACATGACTCAGATAGCCCAAACCCTGCTAAAAATCCCCCACCCGATGTTATTTAGCGGCCCGGTTAACCAGCAGCTGCAACAAGTGGGGCTACCCCCGGCTGCCAAACCTGTAACCGGTTGGCTGAGTGTGCCACTTTTGTTGGCTGCCCGGCCGATTGGGGTAATTGTGGTGCAAACGGGGAAAAAATCGGCCGTTTTTGATGAACGGCATCAAGAAATTCTAGTTACCATTGCCACCCAGGCCGCCATTGCCATTGAAAACGCCCGCCTCTATGCCCAGGCTGACACCGCCCTGTCACAACGGCTACAAGAAATGGATTCAATTTTGCAAACCACCGAGGATGGTATTTTGTTATTAGATCGGGATTGGCACATTCTCACCACCAACCGCGCCCTGTCCGAATTCATCGGATTAAACGGGGCGGTTCCGGTTGGACATATTGCCACCACCTGGCCTGCCGATGGCGAAACGGTCATAGAACGGGTTGGTTACACGCTGCCCGCGTTAGGGGCGGATTGCCACGCCCTGGTTCACGGCGAAAAACGGATTAAACAGCAAATCGTTCTGCCCTCGGCTCCTGGCAAACATATAGAACGCACATTGACGGCCGTTTTGGATGCTCAAAACGGCATTTTTGGTTGGTTACTGGTGCTGCGTGATGTCACCGAAGAGGTAGAACTGGTACAACTGCGCGACGATATGACCCACATGCTGGTTCACGATTTGCGCTCCCCCCTCTTTGTGTTATTGGGGGGGCTGGAAACGGCAAAACTGTGGTTGGAAATGGGCAAAACGGCCGAAGCCCCCGGGGTTTTAGACCTTTCCCATAAAAGTGGCAAACATCTGCTTTCTTTATTAAACGACTTGCTCGATTTTTACAAATTTGAGGGGGGCAAAATTCCTTTGTCACTCAAAGAGGTCTCTGTGCCCTACCTGCTCACCGAGTGCCACATGCAGTTAGCTCCTTTAATTGCCGAAACCCGCATTGATGTCGTCCTTGAAATCGAGCCAGAACTGCCACCCGTGCAGGTGGATGAAAATTATCTAGGGCGGGTTTTGAATAATTTATTAGACAATGCCATCAAATTTACACCGGATAACGGCCGTATTCACCTGTGGGCCAAATCAGACACCACCTCACCCGCCATCCTTATCGGAGTCAGCGACTCCGGCCCAGGCATCCCCCCAGAAGCCCAAAAACGCCTCTTCCAAAAGTTCCAACAAGGCATCACCAAAGGAGCGCGGCGCAAAGGCACCGGCCTGGGCCTGGCCTACTGCAAACTGGTCACAGAAGCCCACGGTGGCAAAATCTGGGTCGAAAGCACCGGCATCCCCGGCGAAGGAGCCACCTTCATCATTCGTTTACCAGTGTTATCTTGAACACACTCATCTATTGAGATTTTCAAAAAGGAGACTGGAGATTAGAGATTAGAAGTTGATCAATCTCCAATACAGGTTTTCATAAACCCTCATCACATTTCTAAAAACACATTCCCTCTGGTAATTCTCTACTGATTACTGGACACTGAGTACTGACTACTGACTACTGGGTACTTTAATTCAATCTCCCCAACAACACCCGCCGCATATTGACCGCAGGCAACGAAAACGGCTCCAACATCAAAGCATCTTCATACGCCTGCAACGCCAATTTGTACTCACCAAAATGTTCATACACCCGCCCCAAATTGATATGGGGAAAGTGGCGCGGCTCATAACGGGCAGCTTTAATGGCTTTTTCCAACCAGGGAACAGCTTCTTCCCATCGTTCCAACTCAATCAGGTAAGAACCAATGTCGTTGTAGGGATTTCCCCAGCCTGCGTCAATCTCAATCGCCCGGTGACACATCTCGATTGCCAATTCATACCGACCCAATAAACTATAAGTCCAACCCAAAAAGGTGTAAGCTTCGGCCGTTGGGTAAGTTGTCAACGAACGTTTGTACAACAAAATGGCATCACCCAATTCGCCATTTATCTGGTGGCGATAGGCACGGTCAAAAAGCATCATGGCTTGCTGGCGAATAATATCGTCGTCATTCATCCTTACCTAATCATACCAGATAGTTTTGACAAGCCAATTGCTGTAAAAGTGCTTGACATGGCAAATATCTCATGGTAATCTATCGTCAAGTTTGTTGACTAGTCAACAATAATCTGTATTGTCACAATGACACCCACCAACAGTATGACCCTCTACCATCAACTACAACAAATTTACGTCCTGTTAGATGACGGAGATCGTTGGTCATTGCAACCTTTTAACCTCAGCCCCACCCAATACAATTTGCTGCTGCGGCTTGGCACCGATGTACAAGCAGGTCTGACCATCACCGAATTAGCCAATCAGTTGCTTTGCACACGCGGCAACATCACCCGTTTGGTGCAGCGGTGCCAGGAACAACAACTGGTTCAAACGGGCAGCGACGCAAACGACCAACGACTGGTGCGGGTGGCTCTGACTCCTCTGGGGCTAGAAAAGTGTCGTGCGGCCCAGGCGGCCCACCAAACGGCCGTTCAACGCCGTTTTCAAACATTGGCCCCCACCGACCAACAAAACCTGCTGGCCCTCACCCAAACCTTGGTCAACCAACTAACGGCCGATTTAACACAACTTAGTCCGCTCTAAAACAAGCCCCTTTCCCGGCTTGTTTTTTATTTTTTGTTTAATCACCACCCAGTAGTAACAGGAGAACCTTGTGATGAGAACCACTCATTCCCCTTCCCGCCGATGGGCACGCGTCGGCATTTTTGTGTTGTTGTTTATGGCAGTTTGGATTGGAAACGGCCGAATTCCCACCGCCCACGCCACCGCTTCCTGGCTCTATCACGGCGGCAACATCGTCGCTGGCGGAGTCACCACCAACACCGTCCAGGGCGGCCAGGATGCCACCATCTGGCTCAAAGTCGGTTACGACGGTTACATCAACCAGGCTCGCATCTACTACACCACCAACGGCACCGTCCCCGACGGCTCCTATGACACCGTAACCAACGGCACCAAAATCACCATGACCTTCGACCACACCGAGTCTGACCCCGGTGGCACCGTTGCCTGGTGGAAAGGCACTATCCCCGCCCAGGCCGCAGGCACCTATGTGCGCTACAAAATCGCCACCTGGCACTCCGGCGGTGGCGATCAGGTGTATGCCGAAAGCCCCATCGGCAAAACCATCAACACCAGCTCTGAAGCCACCACCTTCGCCTACTACGTCGGGACATACACCACCCCCGCCTGGGTAAAAGATGCCACCATCTACCAGGTTTTTATTGACCGTTTCTTCGATGGCAACACCGCCAACAACATTGATTGCACCACCACCACCGGTGGCTATTGCGTCAACGACCTGTATAAATGGAATGGCGGCGACCTGGCCGGGGTGCAAGCCCGCCTGGACTACCTGCAAAGCCTGGGGGTTAATACGCTGTGGGTAACACCCATCTACGAAAACCCCATTACCCAGATTGGTTCAGTCTACGATGCTAACCCTGGCGAAATTTACAACTATCACGGCTACGAAGCCCAGGACTTTTTTGATGTAGAAGACAACTTTGGCACCAACGCCAACTTCACCTCGCTGGTAACGGCCGCTCATGCGGCTGGCATGAAGGTGATTCTGGACTTTGTACCCAACCACAGTTCCAACCAACACCCCTACTTCAAAGATGCCAGCGACAACTGCACCAGCAGTTCCTACTTCCGCTGGTACAAATTTGGCAACGTCAACGCCCAGGGCCAACTCACCAGCTACGACAATAGCAAATGTGTTTCCGGCCATACCACCTGGTGGGGCGATAATGACATCTATGCTAACTTCTTTGGCGTGAAAGAGATGCCCCAAATTGACAACGACTTTGGCCCGGCACGGCAAGCCACCATTGACCAGGCCCTCACCTGGGTCAACACCTACGACGTAGACGGGCTGCGCCTGGATTACGCCCCCGGCCCCAGCCACAGCTTTTGGATGGCCTTCCGTGCCGCCGTGAAATCGGCCGATCCCAACATCTTCCTGGTTGGTGAGGTTTGGACAGGGGGCGGGGCCGCCGAGCGCAAGAGTTACGAAGGGGAACTGGACGGCGTGCTGGCTTTTGACCATTTGTACGTTTTTGAAAACTTCTTTGCCACTCGCACCACCAACGTAGACACCTTTGACACGGATCTGGCCTACTACGAAGGTTATTACAACAGCAACTTCATTTTGCCCTCCTTCCTGGACAACCACGACACCGACCGCTTCCTCTTCCGTGCCGGGGGCAACACCAATCGCCTCAAACTGGCCTTCATCACCCAACTCACCCTGCCCGACGCGCCGGTTATTTTTTATGGCACTGAAGTAGGGGTGAGCCAGGCACAGGCCAACAACGGCCAGCCGGAACGCTCCCGTAGCCGGATGCCCTGGGCTGGTTATCTGGCAACACCCCCCGCTGGCTGGAATAGCTCCCAAGATACCTCCATCCGTGACCTGGTAGATACGCTGATTGGGCTGCGTAACACCTACAGCGCGTTACGCACCGGGGATCGGGTGGCTCTCTATCGCCACAATGCGGATGGCACCTATGCCTATCGCCGCACAGATGGTTCTGGCAGTGTGTTGATTGCTCTCAACAACAGCGATTCCACCCGCACCCTCTCCGTTCCCAATCTGGCAGGCACTTCTTTGACCTGGGCAGATGGCACAGTGGTAGAAGACCAACTGAGTGGGCGCACATTTGTGGTAACGGCCGGTAAAGTCAACATTGAATTGACAGCCATGCAAGGGGCGGTGCTGGTGCCTTTGACCTCTGCGGACGTGGTACCAGTAACGTTTACGGTGAATGGGTATGTCACGGTGTCGGGCGAAGATATGTATGTGGTGGGTAGCACGGCCGAAACTGGTACTTGGAACGTGAATCAAGCAGTGAAACTGACCTGGGTAGACAGCGATACCTGGAGTGGTACGGTTTATTTCAACAACAACCGTTCCGCCACCACCCAATACAAGTTTATTGTTCGTAACGGCGGCAGCACCACCTGGGAAAGCGGCTCAAATCGCTCCTGCAATGTACCAGGGTCGGGTGTAGCGGCGGCAACCGGCAACTGGAACGCCACCCCTGGCACGGCTTGTGTGGTGACGCTTGGCTGGTTGAGTCCAAGTGCAAATACGGCCGTTACCAGCAGCGCAGGTGACAACAACGGCTACCAAACCAACGCCACCAACGCCTACTCCGACAATGCCAGCTTTGCGGTAGATACCGATAGTGGCACTGCCAGCAGTACTTCCTGCACCAGCTCCTCCCGCGACAAACACACCTATTACAATTACAACCTTTCGGTGCCTGCCGGAACAACCATTAACGGCATTGAGGTGAGGCTGGATGCTAAAGCAGACAGCACATCGGGCACACCTAAAATCTGTGTACAACTTTCCTGGGATGGGGGCACCACCTGGACAACGGCTAAAACAAGTGCCACGCTAACAACGGCCGAAGCGACCTACGTTTTGGGTGGGGCAGCAGATAACTGGGGACGCACCTGGTCATCTACCAACTTCACCAATGCCAACTTCCGGGTGCGGGTGATTATGATTGCCAGTTCCACCGCGCGAGATTTTTCGCTGGATTGGCTGGCTGTGAAAGTCCATTACCAATAATAAACAGTATCGGGATTTATGACGTGTAGGGACGCAGAGAGGAAAACCCTTTGCGTTCCTGCACGGCCAAAACTCAAACCACTTTAACCCACCGATGTGATACTCACAAAGGGCATCAACTGACATTTTTATTGTGAGATTGGAGATTAGGGATTGGCCCATCTCTAATCTCCAATCTCTAATCCCCTTCACCAGAATGTCAATTGATGACCTTACGCAGTCTATACGTTCTACAAAATATCCCCTCCCAGGCAATCCCAACGGCCGTATTGCAACAGGTGAGGTGGCATAAGCGGGTGAAGTGGTTTGACGGTCAGGTAGTAGGGGGTGCGGCTAATGGGGATGGGCAGACAAACGGCCGTTTGCTGCAAAATAGCCAACAAATAAGAGGCGGGGGAAGATAACAGATGAATCCAGTGAATCCCCTGCTGCTGCAAAGCCATTCCCCACTGGTGCAGCAGTTGGGGAATATCGTTGCCATACACGGCCAGCAGCGAAACGGCCGAAAATGGCCCCAGTTGAGCCGGACGATACACCACCACCCCGTGATGCTCCCACACCCCAAAACAGTACTGACGAAAAGGGTGGCAAGCAAAACGGTGGCGTAGAGAGGTGGCCGTGTGGCAAAAGCGTACCCCTGGTGAGGGGTGGTTTTCCAGGCTATGGGGCAATGTTTCCGGCCATTGGCTGGTGAGATAAACCAGGTTTTTTGTATCAGTGGGGGGTTTTCGCCAGTAAACGGCCGTTGAGCGCATCTTTCCCACCACCTGATAACCATACCCCTTGCTGCGCTGATCTACCTTCACCCCGGCGGCATTGGAAAAACCCACCCCAGCAACCCCACCACATTTTCCCACTTCAGCATACACCGGAGCAGCCACCTGTTTCACCAATCCCTGACCGCGATAATCGGGGTGAACCGCCATGTTGACGCTCGTCCCTACCAATATCGGCAACGCGTGGTCAGCCAGTTGTAGTTCTGCCAGCAAACAGCTGTATTGTGCGGCTATCCGGTGGTTGTCCCAGGCTCCCCAGGCGATAATGGGGTACATGGCGTGCAGATAATGGAGCAACTGGCCCATATCGGCCGTTGTGCGCTGAAAGGAGATGGCTAACAGTTCAGCCCAGGGTGTTAAATCTGCCAACGATAACCGCGAAAAGTTCATGCCATTCTGCCAGGGAACGGCCGTTTGGCCCGCCATTGCACCACCCAACCCAACAATACGATGCTCAAAACGACCACTACCAAATTATTCACCGTTTGTGTCAGAAGGATATTCCCCTGCACAGCAGTGAGCATTAAATCTATCAGGTAATAGGTAGGCATCAGACGAATGGTAAATTCTAACCAGGGTAATTGCAGGGGCAGGCTGAGAAACCAGCTAGGAATCAATAACAACAGCATTATCAACCCGCCCCAGGAGTTGCACTGAATCTTTGTCTCAAAAATAAGCCCCGTCAACAATCCAACGCCGACCAGCAATAAACTACCCAATAAAATCGAGAGGGCCATCAAAGGCCAAATGGCTAAGGAGGCCCCGGCGATTGGAATAAGGATAACGGCCGTTACGCAGCTATACAGTACGCCTGCTATACATTTGCCCGCCAAAACATCTACATTGCTGGCAGGGGATAACAACAAACTGTCTAAAGTGTGTTCGTTTCGCTCCTCCACCATTGTCACGGCCAACATATTGCCAACCAACCCCATCGTCATCAACATCATAAAGATCAACAAAAACTGCTCTACAATGTTTTCGCCGGTGATAATGGAGCCTGGTTGTTGCTGCCATACCAGGTTAATGGGCGGGCGGGCAGCCGAAGCCCACAACTGTTCGCCAAAGGTTTGTTGAAAGTTGGCTAATTCTAACTGTCGCCCATCCTGCGGATAAAGGGTGATAAACAGGTCTGGGGAGGAGCCATTGGCAACGGCCGTTTCAAAATCTGGCGGCACGGAAATTCGCACCAACACCTCCTCACCCCCTTCTGCCAAAGCCGCTTCCGACACCACCTGCTGCACAGTGATTCTGGGGATTTGCTGCAAAACGGCCGTTACCCGCGACCCGGCCGGATCATACACCCGCACCGGAATGATCACCTGCTCGTCAAACCCGGTAAAAACCACCCGAAAGAGTAACAACATAAAAACTGGCATGGCGACCGTCGCCAAAATGGACGGGGTTTTGGCAATTAGCCTGACATCGTGCCAGGCTAATGCCCATACCATCGAAAAACGAGAAGGCAGCGAAACGGCCGTTGTTTGTGCCCATTCACCCATCAGATGACTCCTTTTTTGCCCCCACCGCCAACCCCACCGCCACACCAACCGGAATCGCCCAACTCCAAACAGCATCATCCCCCATTGTGACACTGACAATGAGAGCCACCACCACCCCGATGATGACACCAGCCACCATTCCTGTCCCAGCATTTCGTTGAAAACGTTTTAATTGATTCATAATATGTTAATTCCCCAAGACAATACGTTCCTGATTATACAAACGAATAGCAGCCACCAGGGCCACCACCGCAATCGTCAGAGTAACGGCCGTTGCAATCACCACTTCATCCACATTCACCGCTTCACCGCGTGTCACCCGGTTAATCATAAATTGTTGGGCAACAGTAGGAATAAAATTCATCCATGCTTGCGCCTTGATGGGTAACACCGACAAAAAGACCGAGGGCAGAAAACCCGCCAGGGCGATCAGCTGCACATAGTTTTGTGCTTCCTTAACACTGCGAGCATAAGAAGCTATGAGCATCTCCACCGCCACCGCCATAAACACCACCGGCAAAATAAGCAACAGAGCAGTGATAATGGCTGTGGCTGGCAGGCTCACTTGAATGCCAGTAAACTCCTGCACTTGCGGCAACTGCAACAACAAGGGAAATACCGTCGTTGCCAGGGCAGTTGCCAGAATGGTAAAGCTGAGTCCAGCCACATATTTACCAATTACAAAAGTAGCTCGTGATAACGGGTTCATCAGCAGTGGCTCCAGGGAATCCCGTTCCCGTTCTCCAGCCGTCATGTCTACCGCCAGATAAAAACCACCGAAAAAAGCGGCCGTTAACATGACCGTTGGTAAGATGTTGAGGATAAAACCGGCTCCGCCCCGTGTATCAGGCGAAACATCTACTTCTTGCACCGGAACGGCCGTTAATATCGCCGGGCTAACCCCTCGTGCCAACAACCGCAACGCGCTCACCTGGCGGCTGTACTGCTCCAAAACCCCCCTCACCCGTTGCGCCGACTGCCCAGCCCCCTGGTTCGACTCGTCTGTCAACAGTTGCACCGGAGCGGGGAGTCCCTGCTCAAACTGCTGTGGGTACTCCTGTGGGATTACCAACACCACGTCTACCTCGCCCGCACGAACGGCCGTTTCCACATCGGCCGGGGCCTGCAACACCTCAATGTTACTTTGTTGCAAAAAAGCCACCAGATTGGGCGCATAAACCTGTCCCACCACCGGCAAAGGTAACGCCTGTTCAGCCCGTTCGTTAAAACTTTGATTCATAAATCCAAACAGGAAAATGTACAACAACGGGTTTAACAAAACTGAAAACAAAGCATTAGAGACAGAACGCCTATCTCGCAAGTTATCTATAATTTCTTTCCAGGCAATCACACCAATTCGGTCTAACATCATTTCCGCCTTTTTACTTCAATCCTTCAGAGGAACCAATAGCCGCCACAAACGCATCTTCCAGGTTTTCCTGCCCCGTTTGTTGCCGCAACACATCGGGTGAACCTTGTGCCACCACCACCCCACGCCCAATCACAATGATGTTATCGCACAACATCGCCACCTCTTGCATGATGTGGCTGGAGAACAAGATACATTTCCCTTCGTCCCGCAGGCGGCGAATCACCTCGCGCATCGAACGGGTACTCATCACGTCCAGGCCATTAGTGGGTTCATCCAGCATCACATTGTTGGGCTGGTGAACCAGGGAGCGGGCAATGGCAACTTTTACCTTTTGTCCGGTGGAGAACCCTTCGGTGCGCCGGTCGGCAATGTCTTCCATTTCCAGCAGTTGCATCAGGTAGTTAATCTGTTTTTCCAGCGGTTCTCCATTCAAACCATGCAAACGGCCGTAATAGCGGATATTTTCGCGGCTGGTTAAACGGCCGTATAAACCCCGTTTATCGGGCAAAACCCCAATCCGTTTCTGCGCCTCCAAAGTTTGTCGTCCAGTATCAAACCCATCAATCTGGGCTGTTCCCTGGTCTGGCTTCAAAACGGCCGCTATCATCCGCATGGTGGTACTTTTTCCCGCCCCATTCGGCCCCAGCAGCCCGGTAATCAAACCATTCGGTGCAGTAAAAGAGACATCCTGCACCGCTTTCACATCTGCAAATGATTTATAAAGATTTTTTACCTCAATCATAAGAACCTCTGTTGAATAGCACGCGGGTGTTGCGGATGCAACGGGTTTTCGCGGGTCAAAAAAAATCCGTGCTAATCCGTTTAACCCGCGTTGATCCGCGTCCCATTTCCCCACCTTCAATCACACACGGTTTTTGCGGGTCAAAAAAAATCCGCGCCAATCCGTTTAACCCGCGTTTATCCGCGTCCCATTTCCCCACCCGTTTCACGGTTTTGGCCCGGCAAAGGTGACAAAAAACGGCCAGGGTTGAATACGACTCAAACAAGTGGTGTCTAAATCGGCCGTTGTGCCACCGGTAATAAAATTCGCCACAACACGCGGCATACACCCCACCGACGAAACCCCATGCCCATAACCCGGTATAACCAGATGTAAACTATTGGGCAACCCCTGGGCCACCTGTTCAGCATAAACCGGTGGGGTCACCGGGTCAGCCTCACCCGACAAGAGCAAAACCGGGATTTCCGATGTCACAGGCTGGCGAAAATCGGCCGAAACCACCCCACGCGGCCACTCCTCACAAATCCCAACAAACTGCTCCGCCATCAAGGGGAAAACCGTATTTTCCTGGTCTTGAGCCGCCTCCGACAAAGAAATGAGCGGGGCATCTTCCGCACAAGCCACCGAATAAAACATCCCTTGATACAACCCCACCGCTTCACTCAAAATTACCGCCTGGGAAACCAGTGGGGCAAAATCGCCACTTTCATAAGCGGTGTGAATGAGCAAAGGCAATAAAGAGACAAACTCCGGGCTATACAACAGGTTAAAAATGGCCTGTGTCAACACCTCCCGCGTCAGTTCCAGTTCAATCAGTTCGCCACTGACGGGGTGTGCCACTGACAAAGGTACCGGCTCTGTCAGCCGCGCCAGCAGGGTTTGAAATTCGCTCTCCAGGTCAGGAAACTGCTCCTGACAATCCGCATCCGCCGCACAACGGGCAAACAACAGTTGCAAAGCGTGTTGCCCGTCGGCGGGCATATCTTGATACAGCACCAACTGACTGCTCACCACCGCGTCCAATACCACTGTGCGAACCCGTTCCGGGTATAGACGCAGGTAGGTTAAGGCCGCCCGTGTGCCGTAGGAAACACCAAACAGGTTGATTTGTTCATACCCCAACGCCGCCCGCACCTCTTCCAGGTCAGCCATAGCAATTTCTGTGGTGTACAGGGTTAAATCTGCCTCCAGTTCGGCGCGGCAAACCTCGGCCAATGCAACCAGTTCTTCCGTTGTCAGAGTGTCGTTTGTCTCAACTTCCTGGAAGTTCTCACACGCCAACGGGTTAGATTTGCCCGTGCCGCGTTGGTCTACCAGCACAATATCCCGGTTTGTGGTGATGTCGCTCCATGCCGAAACAACCAGCGGGAAAGCCTCAACGGCCGATTGCCCGGGGCCGCCCGCCAACAAAAAAAGTGGATCGGGTTGGGGGGAACTGCCACTGGCCGGAATGACAGCGATATTCAGGGGGATGGTGCGCCCGCTGGCTGCCTGCCGATCTTCAAAGACGGTTAATGTGCCACAACGGGCTTCCACCAATCCCGCCAGGCGGCAAGATTCTAAAGGTAACGTGGAAACGGCCGTTTCTTGCCCGCCACACGCCACCAGTAACAAAAGGAAACAAATACCCAAAAACTGTTTCATCAAAAACCTCATCAAATCATTTAGGTTCTTTGGGAACTCAGGGGTTGGCAAGCAATGAAACGTGAAACGTAAAACGTGAAACGTGAGATTTCTCTGGCCACGTTTTACGGTTCACGGCAAACCCTACAAAATCCGAAAGGCCCATCATTTATTCCATATGGCGTAACCAGATACGCCAAACAAATCTGCCACAAAGCGTAACAGATTTAACGAGGGTCTGCATTATTTTTCGGGTGAGAGGCAGCTAAAACGGGGTGAATGGCAGTTAAAATCGGGTGAGTGGCAACAAAAAAACCGAGTTTTCGGAAAAACTCGGTTTTATGGTTGGTCACAAAGGTTTTTGGGGTCTTTCGGATTACCTTTGGATGACCGGTAAAAACACCTGTGAGCCGTTTACTAACAGATAAACCGTTATGGTGTGTTCAATATCCCCGCCAGTAGCGGTGACGGGAACCACATACATCACCGAGTCGGTAAATGATGGAGGGTGTAAATCGGTTAGCGTCAAAACAACCTGCCCCGGCAAGTTATTCACGGTGGTATTCATGGGGTCAACATCCAGGTGGGTTGGGTCTGGGTTTTGCACCAACAAATTCACCGGGCCGGAAAAGTTGCCTGTACCTTCCAGATGGAGGTGAATAGTCGCCGAGCCACCGGGTTCGGCCGTTTGTAGGGGGGAATCGGCCGTTAAAATAAACCCGTCCGCATTCCCCATTTGCACCGTCAGGGTGGGGCGCACAGGCTGGTTGGCATCGGAGGAGCGGAAGTATTTGCCGCTGTGCCGCCCCCCGTCCGCCGAGTACAAAGCCAGGCGCAGAGGTTCTCCAGCCGCATACGCTTCAGCCACCGCCTGGCTGATGTCCCAATGAATGGGGATATTGACATTGGTACCCCCAGGCAACGGCTCCACGTAAGCGCGAGCGATATTTTCGATGGCTCTGGGGGCATTGTTCCAGGTCAACGTGGCCTCATCCCAATCTTCCTCTACCGTAAAAACTTGAATCCAGGAGGGTTGGGCTTTGTCTGGCAGCGAGTTACCAAAGTGGTACATGGTCAAAGTAGCGGTGATGACTGTCTGGTCGGCGGGCAAACTGTCCAGGGGAAAAGTGACAAAGTATTTGGAAAAACAGGCCCAGTCACCCAGATTCCATTGATTTTGAATGTTGGCATTGGGATCACCCGCATAATTCAGGTTTCCCCAAGTGGGCCAGAAGGGGGGATTCTGTCCGGCGCAATTGGTAGCCCCACCCACATGCCCATCAGGCACGATGGCCCCATTTACCCCGTGTTTGATGGTGATCAATTCCGATGGTTCAGCTATCGGAGGGGTGTATTGTGGCAACCCAAAAACCATTTGCCCCCAGGAGGAAGGTGCGGTGGGGTTGAGTGTTTCCGGCCATAACAGGTCTGGAATGGGTGTATCAGGGGCATCGTCCCGGTCATGAACAATGACGGCTAATCCCCAGGTGGTGCCTTCGGCGGGCGGCCCGGAAAGCCCCAGGCTGGTGTAGGGGATGCGGTAGGTGACGTTCCATCCTTTGTCATCTTGCAAGTCGTTTAACCCTTCACCTTCGCGGGCATCTTCCCAAGTGAAGGGGGTATCGGCCGTTTCCCAGCCCGACCCATTCCCACGATAGACCGCCTGGTATGGCTCGCGGGGTGAATCGGTGGGGTAGTGGAATGCCACGACAAATTTGTGGGCATCGGCTGTGGGTTGGTTGCCTGCATTGCCGGAGAGGTTGAGAAAGAGGGTGGCAGCGTCCCACTCGGTCAATTCCGGTTCAGAGGGCGTGGTGTCGTACCAGATGTAGCGGTCAATGACATGCAAGGTGATGTGTACTTTGTCTTCGTTGTAGATGATACGAACGTCGGTGTTATTGCTCAGGGTGGGGCCGACTTCGCCAAACCAGAAGATGGCGCGTTCGGAGGTGGGAATGTTGCCTTCGCTTTCGCTGGTGTAGGGGATGTTGACGCGGGGAACGGCCGTTCCCGATTGAGCTTGTGCGGGGGGCTGGGCCAGATAACCAGCCGATAAAAGAAAACCCAAAAACAGGACAAAAGCTACTCGCTTCATGAGTGATGATTCCTTCTTAACTAAAGACATGCGATGTTTTGCACATCGCATGTCTGAATAGTTCCTCTATTTATTTGTAGATCATGGGCATGAAGGTTTTCAGGGCATCCAGCAATACAACCACATCGAAGGTACGCACGATGTCGCCGCTGGTGGCCGTTACCTGAACAGTGTAAGCTGTGGGAACAATGGGGGCGTTGGGGTTGGCATCGGTTACAGAGAGATCAGCTTGCCCATTCGGTGGTATGACCACTTCTGACAAAACAATGTGCAGGTCGGGGTCGGGCTGGTTGACAGACAGGTTGATGTTGCCTTCAAACCCGCCGGTTGCTTCTACCAGGATGGTAAATTCGGCCGTTCCTCCGTTGTCAATGGCCTGCCCCGATGGGGAGACTTCGATGTAAAAGGTGGGTTCCGGGCTGCCCAGGGTGGCGATTAACTTCTCGATGTAATACAAATCACCCCGTTCAAAAGCAGGTACGTCCAGATAGGGCTGTAATTGGTCGCTCGATTGCTGCAAAATCAGGGCACGGGCCATAAAAAGGGCGTGGGAGTCGTAGATGGGGGTGATAGCGTTTTCCCCATACCCGCCCGCAAAGAGGGAAACAAACCAGTAAGGAGCTACCACATCGTATTCATTCAAAGCGGCCGTTACCTCGCTCAACACATTTTGCCGCAGATACTCCGCCAGTTCTGGCACCAGGTACATAAAGTTGCTGGCAACATTCAGGTTGCGGCAATAGGGGACGGTCATATCTACATAGGCGGTGTCCTTGGTGAAGTTATTCGCCCGCAGTTGCAAAAGCCGGGTTAATTCGTTGTTGACGCTGGTGGGGAAGGGTTGTCCCGCCAGGGTGGTCAACTGAACATACCCGGTATACCCAGCAATGTAGGCGTTGTGGACAAATGGCATCTTTAATAAGAAGGTGTCTGAGGGTTGGGCGTTAAATTCTAACCAGAAATTGCCTTGGCTGGCTGACCATACCTGGGGTGCATTGCCCATCACTTCGGCATATTTCCACAAAGCGTAGAAGGTAAAGGGGTTGCGCCGCCAGCCACCTTCGCCGTTCCAGCCGCCGCTATTGCGCCAGGTAGAGTTTTCTTGCAATGGCAGGTGGTTTACCAAATCGTTGGCAATTTCAGGTGGCAAAATAAAGGTTTCGCGGGCTGCTCCACTGTTCCAACCAACATGGTTAAAAACATGGGGGGCATACACGTTATACTCGTTTTGCATGTAGCTGATAACCTGAGATTGCATGGTTGGCGAGAGGTAAGGCAAGGCCAATGAGAGGGTGTATAGCGTATCGGCCGAACTGTGCCAGTAATTGCCTAAATCGTCCCCACAAGCACTTTGGGCACTGGTATCAAACAGACCATGATCAATATAAGCGGGGCGCAAATGCCCGGCATCCAGGATTTTCTGAATTTCGTTTTCTAGTTCACCTACCAGGGCATCATAATCGAGTGGTGTGACACCGGCCGGTGGAGCTGGGTCAACTGTTGCGGTGGGTAGTTGGGTGGCAGTGCCGGAAAAGTCGGCAAAGGCTATTACCACATTGCTGCGGTGCATGTATAAACGGCCGTTATAAGGAATCGGCGGGTTGACATCGCTATGAAACCCATAAACCCCGTTCGCGCTCCCCGATGGCCCCCCAAACGAGGCATAAGGTTTGGTGTAGTTGCTGTGCGGGCTAAAGTAAAAAGCATTGTACCCTGGTATAAAACTGCTCAGGTTATAGTTAATGTGATACCACTCCCGGCTAGGATCCAATCCCCCATCCGTAAAAGTTGTGTTGGGAACTGTAATATCAAAAGCACCTGATTGGCGGTCACAGCAGAGGTTCCAATACACCAGGTTGCCCCCGGCCGAAGCCGCGTGGGGTTCATCCACCGCCCCCGCATCCGAACTAACCCCAGCAATAAACGGCACACCCGGCAGCCAACCAGCCACCTGTCCGCGAGCAATGGCCACATCCGATTTATAATTACTCTGTTGATACAAAACCCCATCAGCCCCCACAACCGGCGGGTAACGAGTGCCGCTATGGGTTCCAGCCCACAAAATGGGGGCCATCACATCTTCCGAGCCATTGGATTGATTTAAGACAAATACCGTTCTGCGCCAGGGTTTCTGCTCCAGGTAAGTGACAATCCGGGACACGTCCACCGTCGGCATTCCATCTGCCCAGGGGCCAGAAGCAGTACCCACCGGCCCAATAAATTGGCCGGGTTGGATATTGTTGGCTTCATACACATCACTAAGTTCCAAATTGGTCATTTGCGCCGAATCGGGCCAGAGAATAGAAGTCCCATAGTTGTTGCTACCGGTGAAAATCACCTTATCTTCCCAGACTACCGGCCACCAGGAGTAAAAACCTTCACCGGGCAACTTCTCCGAACGCCAGACCAGCGAACCTGTTTGGGCGTTCAGGGCATAGGCATAACTGTCATTAGAAGCAAAATAGATATTGGGCGACTGATAAGCGGCCGAAAAGAGGATGGGGCCGCCGGTGGGGAAACGCCAGGCCAATTGTCCCGCGTTTGCGCCATCTGCATAAATGGCATACATAAAACCATCCCGATTTCCTGCAAACACCTTACCTTCCACCACCAGGGGGTTGGTTTCAAACCCGGCCCCAGCTTCAAAACGCCACAAACCCTGACCTGTTGTGGCATTGATAGCATGGAGGTGATGATCTAAACCCCCCACATAGGCAATTCCATTATTAATGGTAGGCGAGTTGCCCAACGGTAACTCAGTTGGGTAAACCCACTCCTCCGCTCCGGTGGTTGCGTCCAGGGCGTATAAACCTTTGGCTGTGGAAATGTAGAGGGTGTTACTGGCAGCAATGACCTGAACTTTCTGGGGGATATATGGCTCAAACAGTTTGTACCAGACAGGGCGAAGAGTGCCAGGGACTTCTTCGGGTGTCCAGGAGGTGCGCTGTGGGTTGGCCCCGGCCATCGGCCAATCGGCTCCCCCGGAGGGATCGCGCCCCACCCCAGGATGCACAGTATCCGCTGAGGAAGGAAGAGCGGTAATGAGGGACACCAATAATATAATGGCTGTGAAAAAAACCACCAAACTGAGGATGGATTTTTTCCGGGTCATTTTATTTACACGCAACATTAAGTTCATCTCCAATATCTCCTTATTTATGATACGGGAAAGGGTGAAAAAGTGTAGTTTTGAGAAAAAGTAATAAGAGAGTTATTTAGTGAGCTTTTATGAATAACTTGGGCACCATGTTCAAAAGATGCACTGTCACAACAAGGGAAGTAATCTTTAGACGCTCACTTAAAAGAGGATGGTTTTGATTTCATGGTACGCTTCAACTCATGTTGTTTCTTCCACTCTTCAGGCTGCTTTTGCCCTACACGTTGGTGATTTAACAATAAGAGCCAGGCAAAGCCTATAGCACCAAGGTACCAATACTTTTGGGTGAGATGTTCTTTCACGCTTTCTTTACGCGGTGAACAGGCGGGCGAATCTGGCACAAAAAGCCCCCACCAGAGAGCGCGGTGCGTCATAACCATAAGCCGTTGTGACAGATGGGGGGGTACTTTTTTCCCAATGGGGAAAGGCACTTTGTAATGGACAGCGTAAGAAATGGGGGGGCTGGCTCATTTTCTTCTAAGGTTTCGCTTTGTTATGTCAATTTTTTATGGCAAAACCGGGATAAGTGGGAAGGGTTTAACAGGAAAAAGGGGGGTCTAATTGTTTGGGTCGCTGGCTGCGAGGGGGAGAAAGATGGAGAATGTGGTGCCATGACAGGGATGGCTTTGGATGGCTATATTGCCATTGCAGGACTCTATAATTTCTAAAACGGCCGATAATCCCAACCCTTTGCCGTTTGTTTTGGTGGTGAAAAAGGGGTCAAAAATGTGGCTCAACGTCTCCTCATCCATACCACACCCTGAATCACTCACCTCTATCATGACATAACACCCCGTCAGAGGCTCTTTTTTGCTAATAAATTTGTATCCAGCAGACCCAGAAGCCTCATACCTGTCTGTTCGCACCAGAATACGGCCGGGTAGGGTATGAATGGCTTCAACCGCATTAATCATCAAATTCATCAACACTTGCTGAATCTCTGCCCGTCGCGCCTCAATAGCAGGCAAATGGGGAGTCAACTCCAGGTGCAGGGTGATACCTTGGTGCAGGATCACATCTATCAAACCCACATTATCTTGAATCAGAGCGTTAATATCTATGGTTTCTGGTTTTGTGTGGTCACCACTACTAAAGGAAAGCAAGTGGCGGGTGAGAACAGAGGCATACTGGGCTGCTTTGATGGTTTTTTCCACATGCAAACGGGCATCACTGCCAGGAGGCAACTTTAACAAAGCTAATGATGCCTGTCCCATGATACTGGTAAGCAAGTTATTAAAGTCATGCACAATGCCACTGGTCATCAGACCAAGCGTTTCCAGGCGTTGCGATTGGTAATGGTGAGTGTGCAAATCAGTCATGGTGGTAAACATGTGAGCAAACTTTGATAGCCATCGGCTACCCCTGGTAACTTTTCAGGCAAGCTACAGCGTTACATCTTCTTGATATTTTATAACTGCTTGTTGTAATCATAACACGTTGCGCTGGTAGACCAGCTACAAATAGCTATCAATTAGCTACAAAACAGCTACAAACGAACTACAAAACAGGAGGTAAAGTGGGGGAATTATTCACCAGCCAGGAACATTCAGAGGTTGTTGTGTTGAATAAGGTCATACATTGGCATCTTGTTGAGGGAGATTGGAGATTAGGGATTAGAGATTGGCCGATCTCTAATCTCCAATCTCTAATCCCCTTAGCAGAATGTCAATTGATGACCTTATGCCGTATAGTTTGGCAAATTTCTAATGAGGAGGGGCAGGTTTTCCAGGCGGTGAAACATGGCGTTGAGGAGGGAGTGGCGATTGGTGGTGTCTTCGGCGGTTTGTAAACCTTTGATAGCGATGAGCAGGGTTTGCTGACAATCGGCCGTTTTTCCTTCTGCTTCATATAAATCAGCCAGGTTATCCATCGCGTTAGCCCAATTATAGGTATCGCCCAGCTTATCATACGCCGTAATTGCTTTGCCGAGCATTTCATGGGCGGTTTCCCACTCGTGCATTTGGGTGTAAACCATACCCAGGTTATTGTACACTCCGGCCATTTCGGTATGTTCCTGGATTTGGGAGTGCAGGTTTAACGCTTCTTGCCAGAGGGATTCGGCCGTTTTATAGTTACCCTGGTTATAAGCAGCCACCCCCAAATTATTCTTCAGATGGCTCAACGTATGCACATCCCCCGATAACTCCAACATCTCCATCAACTGACGGGCATACCGCTCCACCTCTTGCCAGCTTTGAATTTCAATTCCCAAAGCCACCAAATTTAGCAGTGCTTTCACCACAAATTCAGGTTTATCCAGTTGTTGATAGAGGGTATAAGCCATTTGGGAACGTTCCAGGCCCAACTCCCACTTGCCAGCCCGCCGATAAATATCAGACAAAGACAGGTTGACATGGGCCACCGCCAGCGTCTCCCCGGCCGCTTCTGCTGCCGCCAAAGCCAACAAACATAAACTGGTCGCCTCCGCTGATTTCCCCTGCAAACTGAGAATACCTGCCAGTTTAGCCAGGACAATCGAATAATTGACCGTGTCATGCAGGCTTTGATTCGCCTCAATACTTTCCTGATAAGAAACTTCGGCGGCGGCTAAGTCCCCCGTGTGATACAAAATGTCCCCAATCTGCTCCGACAAACGCCCCTGCTCCACACGGCGACCCAACAGCTGGCTTTGCCACAACGCTTCGCGCAAATATACCAGCCAACGCTCCCAATCCGCATACCCAAATACAATAGAAAACAACGCCTGCACCAACCGATACGCCAGATCAAAGGTTTCTGGAGAGGCTAAAACGGTTTCTAAGGTGCGTAACAAGTTATCATAATCTTCTGAAACCAGTGCCGATGGGTTTTTGCTGTCTTCCAGGAGGAGTAACCAACGGGTAGCATTCACTAATCGCTGTTGATGCAATACGGCCTGCCACTGTGGTTGATTTGAAACAAGGGTATTCACAGTCCAGCTATGATTCTTAACAAAAAGATCTCGGTCAGGCGATGCAACCGATAACGCCTATCCACCAATGTACCAGCCATATCCACCAAAGATAATAACACCAAATCTTCTAAACATTGCTCCACATCGGCTTCGGGCAACTGCACCACAGCCACAACATGGTCAAAAGTAAACCCACTTTCTCCTGCCTGGGTCAGGGCTAACAAAACCCGTTTGCTGCTGTCGGGTAATGCTTCCCACATTTCCTGGTAAATATAATCAAAAATGCCTTCCTGAGTCTGTTTATTTGTCTGCTCGGCAAACCGGCTGAGGACACGCGGCAAGGAGTGAAAACGGAGTTGCCCCACCACCAGTTTTAGAGCCAGGGGGTTTCCACCAATGGCATCATAAATTTGTTGAAAGGCAGAATCGGCCGATTCCAGCAACGTATAAAACCCAGTCCGGCGTGCTTCCATTTCTAACAACTCAAAAGCCCCCTGAGGGGATAACTCCTTGAGCGAAAAAGAAAAAATACCAGGGTTATCTAACAAACGAAACCGGGTCGTTAACAGGAACTTGCTGGGGCGTTGCCATTTTTGCAGCTCTGGCACCAGGCTGCGGTAATCAGCCACCGTTTCCAGATTATCAATCACCACCAGGCAAGCCCGGCTGCGTAAAAAATGTTTTACGGCTCGCTGCCGTTGCAACTGGGAGTCGCTAATCTGTCCGGGCAACTCAAATTGGGCTACCAGTTTATCCACCAACATCGGAAATGTGAGCGCGGGACGGCCGCTTTCCACTTGTAACCGCCCCAACATCGAAAGATGAGTATGTTTTGCCGTCACCCAGGCAATCTCTTCAAATCGGGTCGTTTCAATCAAATCCCGCGTAATTTGATCCGCCAGGGCTGTTTTGCCAAGCCCGCCTAATCCATCCAGCGAAACAATAAAATTTTCACCCTCATCTACCAACGCATTTAGAACTACCGAGCGGGATTCTTGCACCCCCACCAGTTTTGAGTAGGTTGGCAAACCCAGACGAACCAACATTCGCTCCTGCCACTCCTCGCTGGCACGCTCCTCTAAACGAATCAAAATTTCTGTTAACTGGCTAATTGCCTGGCGTTGGCGGTAATACAGACTAGACTCCGACAGATTTAAGCTATTGGCGACCCCCATCACATCTCGTCGGTGTTCAAACCGTTCGCGCAGCAAGTCGGCCGCATCTGGGGCCACCCCCTGCAAAACCTCCAGCCCCAGGCTGAGAATGGCCCGGTTACGCGCCGCCGGGCCAGCTTCTGCCAATGTGCCATAGGTAGCTTCTTCATGGGCCAGTTGCAAACCCAGGCGCAGATGTAACAACGGCCACCTGGTGACTTCCCCCCCATGCCATAAACGTAATGCTTCTAAAACGTCATCTGAAGTTATCAGGTCCAGATTTGCCATCCTTTCCTCTTTTCTGTGAGGATCATAAAACAATTTACCAGCTTTAAGCAACAATTTACCAATGATTTGTAGCTCGTTTGTAGCTAGTTTGAAGCTACTTTGTAGGTCATTAAAGGTCAAAATCTGTTACGCTGAAAGCATTGTAGCACAGGCTACAAAAAGAAAATTCACAAAGATGGAAAAGGAGCAGAAAATGTCTACAAAAATGAACTGGTTATCTTTAATTGTTGCGTTCGTGGTGGTATTTGCCGTTTTGGCCCTGGTTTTTGCGGCCATGTCCCATCCTGAGGTTTTTGCCGGTTTGTTCAACCACGTCACGTCGCTGGCTGATGGGTCTGGCGGGACAACGTTGGGAAAATGTGTCACCAGTGGGGCCACCTGCACGGGTAGTTAGTTTGTTGGCTTCTTAATTCAGGTCAGTTATTGACATCAATCGGTATCAGGCTAATCGCCTTGTGAGTGGTGAGCAACACGAGGGACTCATGATTGCACAACATCGTAATCGTCGAAAACTAAGAGCGCAAACTTATATTTTGATTGGGGACGGCTTTGACGAATTTGAGGTGATTTATTTTTTGCACAAATTTCGTCAAGCCGGATTACCCATCAAAAGTGTGAGTTTATTCAACAAATTGGTTATCAGTCGTCAGGGGGTGGGGATTAAGGCTGATTATGCGCTATCGGAACGGCCGTTTGACCCAATGGATGAATGTTTATTAGTTTTGCCATCCGGGGGGCACAATGGAGATGTCTTGCGCCGTGATGCGCGAGTCAAATCTCTATTAGAAACAGTAAACCAGGGGAAAGGTAGTGTCGCAGTGACAGATAGCCGGAGCCACCTGGCTGATGAGGTGGGGCATGTTCTCACTCAACGGCCGACCTATCATCCATCCAGTGGGCAAAATTTGGAGGAGTTTGTAGAAACATTGGCATCTCGTGTCGTGTTTGCCTGATAGGATAGAAAGCCGTTTGTGGGAAACGTGGGGGACGTGAAACGTGAAATTTCTCTGGTCACGTTTTACGTTTCACGTTTCATTGGTTG